>NZ_JASJXG010000025.1:0-73184 GCF_035018765.1 Variovorax sp. RTB1 | reverse complement strand
AAGAACTTGGCAATTAGCCTTCAAACGCCCACGCTTATCGGCTGTAAATTTTTAACGAACTGTTTACTCAACATCTTCTGCCGAGTAACTCGCTTTGCTGTGATCAGCCCAGCCTTAGATTCTAACATGTATTTTAAAAGCTTGTCAACTTTCTTTTTCGCTTATTTTGATTTGCAGTTGAATTCCGGAAAGGGCTTCAAAAACATTTCGCATTAAGCGAAGCCTTCGATTATGACCTGTTTACTTGAAACCTGTCAACCTCTGGGGCCTTTACCTTCTTCGACTTGTAAGAAAGTTCAATCAGAACTTTTATTTCCGTCGCGTTCAGTGCAGCCTTCGATTATGACGTGGTTTTTGCAGCTCCGTCAACTTCTGCGGCTTTTCTTTAAGTGGCCCGCGTTTCATGTCACCTATCTGTCCGCCAAGACGCCAAACAGATTACGTCAGGCCATCGAGTATAAAAAATCTCGATGCTCGCGCAAGGAGGGCAGCAAACAGAGGGCGAACTACAGCGTCGTTTCGAACTATGCACCGCGTGCCGCAAGTGAAGAGACAGTCTCGCCTCCGATAATCCGTGCCACATGGCACTCATCACTCTCCTCGACGCACAACTCGCGTACGGTCACGTTCCGCTGCTCGATCATGCGGACTTCTCTCTCCTCGAATCCGAGCGAATCGGCCTGATCGGCCGCAATGGCACGGGCAAGTCTTCGCTCCTCAAGATCTTGGCCGGCCTTGAAAAGCAAGACGACGGAACGCTGCAGCTCCAGCAGAACCTTCGGATCTCGTACGTGGCGCAGGAACCGTTACTGGACATGGATGCGGATGTCTTCACAGCCGCGAGTGCCGGCCTCGCCGAAGTTATCGCAGTTCGAGACCTCTACCTATCAGGTGCGGACGGGCTGGATCTCGATGCGCTCCAGTCGAAGATCGAAGCTTTCGACGCCTGGAACTGGGAGCAGCGCGTAGAAGAAACGTTGCACCGGCTGCACCTGGACCGCAACGCCCGCGTCGGATCCCTTTCGGGCGGTACGCGCAAGCGGGTCGCCCTGGCACAAGCGCTCGTGGCATCACCCGACGTCTTGCTGCTAGACGAACCCACCAATCACCTTGACCTCGATTCAATCGAATGGCTCGAGCAGCTATTGATCGACTTCAAAGGCAGCGTCGTGACTATCACGCACGACCGCAGCTTTCTGAATCGTGTTGCCACTCGCATCATCGAGCTGGACCGGGGCAAGCTTGGCTCTTATCCGGGCAATTTCGAGCAGTACCTCATACAGAAGGAGGAGCAACTCGCTCAGGAGGCGGTGATCAGCGCCAAGGCCGACAAGCTGCTCGCTCAGGAAGAGATCTGGATTCGCAAAGGCGTAGAAGCACGCCGTACCCGAAGCCAAAGCCGAATCAGCCGACTCGAGGCGCTTCGCGACAACCGCACCGCGCGCCGCGATGTGCAGGGCAGCGTCAACATGGATGTTGCATCGGGGCAGTCGAGCGGAAAGATCGTGGCCGAGCTCACAGAAGCGTCAAAGTCGTTCGGTCCTAAGACTGTCATCCGCAACTTCACCGGCACGATCCTGCGTGGCGACAAAGTGGGATTGATGGGCCCAAACGGCGCCGGCAAAACCACTCTGCTCAAGCTGATCCTGGGCGAACTCGAGCCCGACAGCGGAAAGATTCGCCGTGGCACCAATTTGCAGGTCGCGTACTTCGACCAAATGCGCGACAAGCTCGATCTCGACGCCACGCTCGAGGATTTCATCAGCCCCGGCAGCGAGTGGATCGAAATCGGCAACCAGCGCAAGCACGTCAAAAGCTACCTGGCCGACTTCCTGTTCTCGCCGGCCCGCAGAAATTCACCCGTTCGGTCGCTCAGCGGCGGTGAACGAAATCGCCTGCTCCTGGCACGCCTGTTCGCGCGGCCAGCCAACGTGCTCGTACTCGATGAGCCAACCAACGACCTGGACATCGACACGCTCGAACTGCTTGAAAGTCTGCTGCAGGACTACGACGGCACGGTCTTCCTTGTGAGCCACGACCGGACCTTCCTCGACAACGTCGTCACCAGCACGATCGCTTTCGAAGGCGACGGCCATTGGCGCGAGTACGAGGGCAGCGTCCGAGACTGGATGATTCAGTCGAAGCGCGCACGAGAGATCGCCGAACAGCGCGCCGCAGCAGCACCGGCTGCCGCGCCTGCAGCAGCGGCCGCTGCGCCCAAAGCCGAAGCCGCGCCAGCGCGCGTCGTCACGCGCAAGAAGCTGAGCTACAAAGAACAGCGGGAGCTGGAAGCGCTACCGACACAGATCACAGCGCTCGAGGACGAACAAAAGCGGATTGCAGAAATGCTGGCAGTCGACGGCGGCGCGATCTATTCGAGCGAAGCCTCGCGCGCAGCCGAACTGGGCGAGCGCCATTTGCAGATCGACGAAGAGTTGCTGGTCGCGCTCGAGCGCCAGGAAGAGCTCGGCGCTACGCGTTAGCAATCGCGGGCGACAAGCTGCAGCGGTTCGCCTGGGTTGTCCGACGCGTCAGCGTCGGCGACTGCGTTATACACCCGCACCTAACAACACGCGCCTAACACCACGCCATCTCAGCATGTCCTTGTCCAGTGCCCCGCAGCATCCGATCAAAACCATGCAGCGCTGGTGTGCCGCAGTGGCCGCGGCGCTGCTCATTTCGGCCTGCGCACAGTTGCCCAAAAATGTCGAACGGCCGGTGTCGACTGCATTGGTATCGGCAGGGGATACCGCGCTTGCCATACTCGTCCAGCGGCGGCATGACGCCGCCTCGGCCCGGTTCGACTCCGGCTTCGTTTTACTCGACGGCCCACAGGCGGCCTACGGCAGTCGACTCGCGCTGGTCGAATCTGCGCAAAAGACGCTCGACCTCCAGTACTACGCCATCCACGCCGATGCCAGCACCGGCCGGCTGCTCTCTGGTGTACGTGATGCGGCGGCACGTGGCGTGCGCGTACGCATCCTGATCGACGACTTTCACAGCACCGGACGCGATGCGCTCGTGCTGCGGTTGGCCTTCGAGAAAAACATCGAGATGCGAATGTTCAACCCTTTGGCCGGCGACCGCAGCTCAGCTCTTTCTCGCATGGCCAACTCGCTGGGCGAAGCGTCGCGTGTACAGCAGCGCATGCATAACAAGCTCTTCATCGCCGACAACGCCATGGGTGTGGCCGGAGGTCGCAATTTAGGCGACGCGTACTTCGGCAACTCCACCGTCGGCAACTTCGTCGACCTCGACGTGCTCGCAGCCGGTCCCATCGTGCGCGACTTGTCCAGGAGCTTCGACACCTACTGGAACAACGAACGTTCCTATCCTGTCGAGTCTTTGGTGTCGCAAGCGGAGCTCGCCCAAATTCGGGAGCGCTCCCGCGATGCCGATGCCGCCAGCCAAAAACGAAGTTCCGACGAGGCAAATGCCACCGCCGCGGCGCGCGAGGGAGCCAGCGCAACAGCATCAACCTCGCCTGCAACACGCACCGACGACGGTCCGACGCCCGAACAACGCTCGCACGCATGGGACGAAAAGCCGATCGACCTCGCCACCGCCGCTTTCGTCTGGGCGCCTGCCGTCGTACTGGCAGACCAGCCTGGCAAGATTCCGCCGGACAAAAGTAGCCCCAACGCCGGCGACGGGCGGGCGCCGGCCCTGGTCATCAGTCAGCAGAACGGCACGCAAAATCTCCCGGCCAACCGGGCCCTCGATGCGGCTGCAGACCTTGCCGCCGGAAGCGACACCGTCGTCGAAGGTTTGCTCCAGTTGATCGGCCAATCGCGCCGCGATCTGCTGATCATCTCGCCGTATTTCGTGCCGGGCGATGATATGAAGCAGGCGTTTGCCGCGGCCCGGGCGCGCGGCGTGCGCGTCCGCGTGCTCACCAATTCACTCGCGTCCAACGATGCGCCTGTCGCCCACGTCGGCTACGCGCGGCATCGCGAAGAGATGCTGACGATGGGCGTCGAGCTGTATGAGTTGCGAAGCGGCCAGGCCGACTTCGGCAGCGCCTTAGGCGCATCCGGCGCGAGCGTGACGGGCGAATCCAAAGCCATGCTCCATTCCAAAGTGCTGGTGCTGGACGGTCGCCTGCTGGTGGTCGGCTCCATGAATCTCGACCTTCGCTCACAACTGCAAAACACCGAGGTCGCGCTGCTCATCCGCAGCAACGAGCTTTCACGTATCGCGACCGGGCAGATCGAGGCTGCACTGAACGAAGGTGCCTGGCACGTCGAACTTGCAGACGGCAAGCTCATCTGGCGAGCCCCGAAAGGCAGCGGGTTGCAAGACACGACGACTGAGCCCGATACCAGCGCCAGCCTGCGTTTACTGCTCAAGCTCTTCGGCCCGCTGGCGCCCGACAAGCTGCTCTGAGCAGCCGGTGGGCGGCAAGCGGACGGCGAGGTTGGTGGTCGATTGGCTGAGTCGACTCGGCCAAACGGCCTGTTGTCCGTCCATGAGCGAGACCGGATGATCGCTCGATGAAATCTTCCGCATTGGTCTTTGCGATGATGGCCGGACCGCTTGCCCTGCTTGCCAGCGTGACCCTGACCGCATGCGGCACGCAGCAACCTGCCGCTGCCGCTTCGCCACCCGCTGCTGCAGCGGCGGCGACAGCGGCGACAGCATCTGCGCAAACCAGCGCCAGCCCGCCATCGCCGGCCGCGGTCACTGCGGCACCACCCCCGCCACCCATCATGGCGTTCGACGACGCCGTAAGCTTTGCCGCCACCAACCTCTTCGGCAAGGCGGTGTTGCCCGACGGCACCCGCAGGTTGCCGCTGGTGATCGACCCGCTGATCGACGGCAACACCGGTGCCCAGTCTGTGTCGACCCAAGCGATGGAGCAACGCATCGGCTCGATGCTGCGCGCGAACTTTCCGCGTTACGACCTGCAGCCTTTCACGACCACGGCATTGACGCGGTCACCGCTGCTTTTCATCGGCACGGTGACCGCGGTCGACAAGGCCGGCGGCAATGCGCCGGGTCCGCGCGAGTGGTACCGCGTGTGCCTTGCGCTGGTCGACTTGCAGAGCGGCAAGATCGTCTCCAAGGGCCTCGGTCGCGCCCGGCCAGACAGCGTCGACTCGACGCCCATCGCCTTTTATCAGGACAGTCCAGCATGGGTGCCTGACGGCGCCACCGATGGCTATGTGAAGACCTGCCAAGGCACCAAGGTCGGCGATCCGATCAACCCGGCGTATTGGGACAAGATCGTCGCCGCCGCGATGATCAACGACGCGATGAACAGCTACAACGCGGGCCGCTACGACGACGCGCTCGACCTGTATCGCGGCATTGCGCGCTCGGCCGGCGGCGACCAGCTGCGTGTTTACAACGGCGTCTATCTGTCCAGTCTCAAGCTCGGCCGCAAGGACGATGCAGCGCAGGCCTTCGGCAAGATCGTCGACTACGGCATCGCGCAAAAACGAATCGCGGTAAAGTTTTTGTTCAGGCCCGGCTCGACGCTGTTCGTGAATGATCAACAGATCAACACGCAGTACCAGGTCTGGCTGAAGCAGATCGGTGCGCGCACCGGGGTAGCCAACGCGTGCATGGAAGTGTCGGGCCACACCAGCCGCACCGGGCCAGAACCGTTGAACGACCGATTGTCATTGGTGCGGGCGCAATACATCACTCAACGCCTCGATAACGGCCTGCCCGGAACGGCCAGGCGAACCGTCGCCGTTGGCAAGGGCTCGCGTGAGCCGATCTCCGGACTCGGCACTGACGATGCGCGTGATGTGCTCGACCGGCGCGTGGAGTTCAAGGTGATCGACTGCCCGACGACCTGAGCGCTGAACGCCGCAGCCAGCCCATCACATCACATCACATCGCGAACCCGGGCAAAAGTCTTCCAGAAAGTCGCGTCCTGCGCGGTCGCAAAGTTGATGCGCATCAGCGTCGATGGCGGCCGCCTTGCATGGAACAACGAACCCGGCGCCAGCAGATAGCCTTCGTCGAGCATGCGCTGCGTGAGCGCATCGGTGTCTACGCCGGTATCCACCCAACCGAACAACCCCGCGGGCTCCGATACGAAGCTGCAGTCGTGCGCCAGCGCGAGCTTGACGCTGCGGGCACGCGCGCCGTCGAGCCGAATGCGGATGCGGTCGGCGTGCCGGCGCAACTGCCCCTGGTCGATGCACCACGCCAGCGCCCGCTCGAACAACGCGGGCGTCGTGAGAGTCGTGAGCAGTTTGGTTTCGAGCAAGCGGCTGAACACATCGGGAGGCGCCGCCAGAAAACCGATGCGCCAGTTGGGCGCCAGAATCTTCGCGAAGCCGCTCACGTAGATCGTGCGCTGCAGGCCGTCGAGCGCGCTCAGGCGCGTCGCATGCTCAGGCGCGAGATGGCTGTAAGTGTCGTCTTCGACGATATGAAAGTCGTGCTGATTGGCAAGCTTCAGCACACGGTGCGCGCTGCCCGGCGTCAGGCTGTAGCCGGTCGGGTTGTGCAGCACGCTTACGCTGACAAAAAGCTTCGGCTGATGCGCTTGGCAGTACCGCGCCATCACTTCGAGATCGGGCCCATCGGCACGGCGCGGCACAGGCAGGATGCGCATGCCGAGCGATTCCAACCGTGCAAATTCAATTGCCCAACCCGGCTCTTCGACCATCACAGGATCGCCTGCACGCAGCAGCGTGCGGCTCACGATGTCGAGCGCGTGCGTGGCGCCGATGGTCGTGATGATCTGGTCGGGCGACGCCGGCACGTTGATGCTGGCGAGCTTTTGCGAAAGGCTGCGCCGAAGCGCCGAGTCGCCGGCCGGCTCGCCGTACTGCAAAGACAACTCTTGCAACGCGCTCGTACTGGTCAACCGCCGCACCGAAGCCGGCATGAAGGTCGACTCCATCCAGTCCGGCGGAAAAACGCCCATGCCCGGTTGCGGCTTGTCGCTCTGCCGATGGAACATGCCGCGAATCAACGAGCTTGCGTCGGCCGGCACACCGGAAATAGGCAACGGCTTCAGCACAGCGCTTGCCTCCCCGCCCGCACGGGCGTCCTGCGATTGCGTCGGCGCTGAATCGCGCACGTAAAAGCCGCGCTGCTTGCGGGCCTCCACCAAGCCTTGCGCCAGCAACTGGTCATACGCCGCCACCACGGTGTGCGGGCTCACGCCTTGCTGCCGCGCGCATTCGCGCACCGAGGGCAAACGCGCGCCTGGCGCCAGCAGCCGGTTTCGGATGCGCTCGGCAAAGCGTCCGGCGAGCTGTTCGGTGAGCGATTGGGTAGAAGTACGTGTCAGCATGCGTGTCCGTCTGTGTCCCGTTTTTCACCTCTGTACCGAAGGGCCGGCCAATACAGACGAGACTCTTGTCCGACGATCTGTGTCGGTACTGTAATGGTCAAGAGTTTAGAGTCTGTTCCATGGACTGGCAAGAATTCACCGCGCTGTTGGTGTTGGCTACGGCGATGAGTTTTTCGCCGGGGCCGAACACGACGCTGTCGACCGCGCTCGCGGCCAACGGCGGTCTGAAGCGCGCGATGCGTTTCATCGTCGCCGTGCCCGTGGGTTGGACTTTGTTGCTGATGCTCTGCGCTGCAGGCATCGGTTCACTGGTGGTTGCGGTGCCCGCGCTGCGCCTGGTCATCAAGGCACTCGGCATTGCCTATTTGTTGTGGCTCGCCTGGAAGCTGAGCCGCAGTGCAACGCTCGGCAGCGCCGACGAGGCGCAGCTGTCGGTCGGCTTCGTCCAGGGCGTGATGCTGCAGTTCATCAACATCAAGGCCTGGCTGCTGGCACTCACGCTGGTGGCGGGCTGGATCGCCGGGCAGCCCGATGCGCTGGGCCGCTTCGCCATCGTCGCGCCGGTCATGCTGTTCTATGCCTTTGCCAGCAACCTGGCCTACGCGGTGGTCGGCGCCGTGCTGCGCAGCTGGCTTACCAAGGGGAAGCGCCTGTTGTGGTTCAACCGCGGCATGGCCGCCGTGCTGGTGCTCACGGCTTGGTGGATGGTGGGCGTATGAAGGGCTTGCAGCTCAAGGACGAAACGCTGGGTATGTGGCTCGGCGTATTAGGCGTCGCCATCTTCGCCGTCACGCTGCCGATGACGCGGCTGGCGACGGGTACGCAGGCAGCGCCGCAGCTGTCGCCGTGGTTCGTCACCGTCGGCCGCGCGGCGCTGGCCGGCGCGCTCTCCGTCGTTTTCTTGCTGGCGACGCGATCGCCGCGGCCGCAACGTCATCAATGGAAGCCGCTCGGCATCGCCGTGCTGGGCAACGCGGTCGGCTATCCCTTGTTGCTCGGGTATGCGTTGCGCGTCGTCACCGCGAGCCACGCGGCTGTCATCACGGCGCTGCTGCCGCTTGTCACTGCCGCCGTTGCAGCTTGGGTGTTGCATCAGCGCGCGCGGCTCGGCTTCTGGGTGTGCGCCGTGGTCGGCAGCCTGCTCGTGGTTGCGTTTTCGATGCTGCGCGCCAGCCGGCACGGCGGCGGGTTCGGGTTCGAATGGGCCGACCTGTTGCTGGTCGGCGCGGTGATCGCGGCGTCATTCGGCTATATCTACGGCGCGCAGGTCACGCCGTCGCTCGGTGCCGAGCGCGTGATCTGCTGGGTCTGCGTGATGGCGCTGCCCTTCACCTTGCCGGCGACGCTCGTCTTGTGGCCGGCACAGGCCATCGCGGTGTCGGCGTGGATCGGCTTCGTCTACGTCGGCGTGTTCTCGATGTGGATGGGCTTCTTCGCCTGGTATCGCGGCCTGGCGCTCGGCGGTGCACTGCGCGTGAGCCAGGCCCAACTGTTGCAACCGTTTCTGTCGATCCTCGCGTCGATCCCGCTGCTGGGCGAACCGCTCGACGTCGTCACACTGGGCTTCGCGGTCGCGGTGGTCGCGACCGTGGTCATCGGCAAGAAGCTGTCGCAGCCGCGCGCGATGCCGACGGTTGCCACCCCCGCGATCGACACGCTCCGTTGAAAATCGACGGCTACCAAAAATCACCCGCTCATCAGGCAATCAAGGAAAAAGCATGGACTGGAAACTGGCCGCACGGGCCGAAAAGATGAATCCCTCGGTGTTGCGGGAAATTCTGAAGGTCGCCGAACAGCCCGGCATCATCAGCCTGGCGGGCGGCCTGCCCTCACCCAAGACATTTCCCATCCAGGAGTTCGCCGACGCTTGCGCCGAAGTGCTGCACACCGATGGTCAGGCAGCCTTGCAGTACGCGGCGAGCGAAGGCTATGGGCCGCTGCGGCAAGCCGTGGCCGACATGCTGCCGTGGAACGTCGATCCTTCGCTGGTGCTCATCACCACCGGTTCGCAGCAAGGACTCGACCTGGTCGCCAAGGTGCTGATCGATCCGGGCAGCAAGGTGCTTGTCGAAACCCCGACCTACCTCGGCGCGCTGCAAGCTTTCGGCCCGATGGAGCCGGTGCCGGTGAGCGTGGCGAGCGACAACGACGGCGTGCTTGTCGACGACCTGCTGGCCAAGGCCAAAGACGCGCGCTTTGTCTATCTGCTGCCCAATTTTCAGAACCCTACCGGCCGCACCTGGACCGAGGCGCGGCGCGCCGCCGTGTCGGCCGCCGCAGCCAAGGCAGGCCTGCCCATCGTCGAAGACAACCCCTACGGCGACCTGTGGTTCGACGCGCCGCCGCCGCTCTCGCTCACCTCGCGCAACCCGGAAGGCTGCATCTACCTCGGCTCGTTCTCCAAGGTATTGGCACCGGGACTCCGCCTAGGCTTCCTGGTCGCGCCCAAAGCGATTTACCCCAAGCTTTTGCAGGCCAAGCAGGCGGTCGATCTGCACACGCCGATCTTCACGCAGCGCATGGTGTCGTCGGTCATGAAAGACAACTTTCTGGACCGCCACGTGCCGACGATCCGCGCCCTGTACAAGCGCCAGCGCGACGCGATGATCGCTGCCCTGCGCCGCGAGATGAAGGGACTCGACGTCGAGTTCAACACGCCGGTCGGCGGCATGTTCCTGTGGGCGCGCATGCCTGAGGGCATCGACACCGTGGCGCTGCTGCCGAAGGCGGTCGCGCGCGGCGTGGCTTTCGTGCCGGGTGCGCCGTTCTTCGCTGGAGAAGGCGATCCGCGCACGCTTCGACTGTCGTTCGTGACGGCCAGCGTCGAAGAAATCGACATCGCCATCGCTGCGCTCGCAGCGACGCTGCGCGAACAGCTGGCGCACAACGCCGCGGCCAAGGTCGAGCGCGAGCTGGCCTCGACCTGAACGACTGAAACAGAAACCTAAGAACCGAACCATGCTCAACATCTGGGGCCGCATCAGTTCACTCAACGTGCGCAAGGTCGTCTGGTGCGCGCAGGAGCTCGGGCTCGACTTCCAGCGCACCGAAGCCGGCGGCCGCTTCGGCGTGGTGCAAACACGCGAGTACCTGGCGCTCAATCCGAACGCGATGGTGCCGGTGATCGACGACGGCGAGGGCACCGAGCGCGTGGTGTTGTGGGAGTCGAACGTCATCGTGCGCTACCTGTGCGCGAAGCACTCGCTCGGCAAGCTCTATCCCGACTTGCTGGGCGAACGCTTCGATGCCGAGCGCTGGATGGACTGGCAGCAGACCGCCCTCAACGCGGTCAGCGGTGGCGCGTTCGTGCAGTGGATTCGCAAGGCGCCGGACGAACGCGACGCCGCCGTGATCGCCCGCTCGGTGAATGCGACCGAGCCGCTGCTCGCGATGCTCGACACGCATCTGGCGGACCGGGCCTACATGGCGGGCGACCGCTTCACCATGGCCGACATCCCGATCGGTTGCGAGACGCATCGCTGGTTCGGCTTGCCCGTCACCGAGTACACGCGACCGGCCTGGCCGAACCTCGAGCGCTGGTTCGCCGACGTGTCGGCACGCGTGGGCGCGCGCGGCGTGCTCGACCTCGCACTGGAATAGACGACAAATGAAAACCCGTGCGTTCAAACAAGTCGACGTGTTCACCGCCGTGCGGTACCGCGGCAACCCGCTGGCCGTGGTGCTCGATGGCACCGACCTCGACGACGCCGAGCTGCAACGCTTCGCGCACTGGACCAATCTGTCGGAAACGACCTTCGTGCTACCGCCGACCGACGATGCCGCCGACTACCGCGTGCGCATCTTCACGCCCGGCGGCGAGATGCCCTTTGCGGGCCATCCCACGCTGGGCAGTTGCCATGCCTGGCTGGAGGCCGGCGGTCGACCGAGATCCGAAGGCCGCGTGGTGCAGCAATGCGCCGCCGGGCTGGTCACGGTGCGGCGCGAAGCCGGCGCCAACGGCGATCGGCTTGCCTTCGCGGCGCCCAAGCTCAAGCGCAGTGCGCCGAGCCCCACCTTGCTGGCCAAGGTGGCGAGTGCGCTCGGACTGAAGGCGCATCAGATTCTGTCGGCCCAACTGCTCGACAACGGGCCGGTGTGGCTCGGGCTGCTGCTGAACGATGCGGACACGGTGCTCGCGCTGACGCCGGACCATCGCGCGCTCAAGGAACTGGGACAGGCGGTCGGCGTCGCCGGCGTTCCTGCGCCGGCTTCGAACGGCGCGCTTATCGGTCGATCGAACCGCGAGGCGCGCGCCTTCGGCAGTGCGGACAAAGCCAGCGTGAAGCCCATCGCCCCGATCGCGGCCGACCTGGAAGTCCGCGCGTTCGCTGCCAACATGGGCATCGAGGAAGACCCGGTCACCGGCAGCTTGAACGCCGGTCTCGCCGAATGGCTGATTGCCGACGACCACCTGCCGGCCCGCTACCTCGTCGCACAAGGCCAGACGCTGGGCCGCGACGGCCGCGTGACCGTCGAGCGCGACGCCGACGGCACGATCTGGATCGGTGGCGATTCGGTCACCTGCATCGACGGCACGGTCACGTTGTAGCGATGCCAGCCCGCCTCGACCACCTCGTCATCGCTGCGGCCTCGCTGGACGAAGGCGTGGCCTGGTGCGAGGCCACGCTCGGCGTCACGCCCTCGACAGGCGGACCGCATCCGATGATGGGCACGCACAACCGCTTGCTCGCCATTTCGAGCGATGCGTTTCCGCAGAGCTACTTAGAGATCATCGCGATCAATCGCAAAACGACGCCGACGCGCGCAGCCGGATTGCGCCGCTGGTTCGACTTCGACGATGCGGTGCTGCAGGCGGGCCTCGCACGCCACGGTCCGCACCTGATCCATTTCGTCGCCCGCGTGGCCGATGCGCGCGCCTCGCTGGAGGCGCTGTCGCGCCACCACGCACACATCGATCGCGGCCCCTTGATCGAAGCCGCACGCGACACGGCCGCCGGCCGCCTCGAATGGCAAATCACCGTGCGCGACGACGGCCAGCGCCTTTTCTACGGCGCGCTGCCGACGTTGATCCAGTGGGGCGCCGTGCACCCGGTCGAGAGCCTGCCAACTTCGGGCATCTCGCTGCGTTCGATGCATCTGACACACCCGCGCGCCGACGACCTTGCAACCGCGCTGACAGCCATCGGCCTCGTCGACATGAACGTGCTTGCCGGCGCACCGAACCTCGTCGCTGTGCTCGACACACCGCGCGGCCCCGTCACGCTCGAATCCAAAGGACTCTGACCATGCTTTCCGTCGCCGAACTCACCTGGTTCGCCATCGCCTCGCTGCTGCTGGCGCTGACCCCGGGGCCGAACATGATCTATTGCGTCTCGCGCACGCTGGTGCAGGGGCGGCGCGCGGGGTTCGTCTCGCTGGCGGGCGTGTTGCTGGCGTTTCTGGTGCATCTGGTCGCCGCGGCGCTCGGGCTGACGGCGCTGTTGCTCGCCGTGCCGCTGGCCTTCGATGCGATACGCCTGATCGGCGCGGCTTACCTGCTTTGGCTCGCATGGCAGGCGGTGAAGCCCGGCGGCACAGCGCCATTCGAGCCGCGCGCACTGCCGGCAGACCGGCCGGGCAAGCTCTTTCGCATGGGCTTCCTGACCAACCTGCTGAACCCGAAGGTGGCGATGTTCTACCTTTCGTTCTTTCCGCAATTCATTCACCCGGAGCATGGCTCGGTGCTGCTGCAGAGCGCGATGCTGGGTGCGGTGCAGATCGCAGGCAGCGCGGTCGTCAATGCGACGCTGGTGTTCGGTGCGGCGGGCATCACGGCACTGCTGTCGCAGAGCACCGGCTGGCTGCGTACGCAGCGCTACGTGATGGGCACCGTGCTCGCGGCCATCGCAGTGCGCATCGCGCTGACGGAGCGCAAATGACCGCCGTGCTTTTGTCGGAGAACACGCCCGCATCCGCATCCGCATCCGCACCCGCACCCGCACCCATGCTGTTCGACCGCGAAGAAATCGAAGCCGCACAACGCACGGTGTACGCCGCCATGCCGCCGACACCGCAATACGCGTGGCCGCTGTTGTCCACACGGCTCGGCGCCACGGTGTGGGTCAAGCACGAGAACCACACGCCGGTCGGCGCCTTCAAGATCCGTGGCGGCCTCACTTACTTCGAGATGCTGGCGCGGCAACAACCCACCGTGCGCCATGTGATCAGTGCGACCCGCGGCAACCACGGCCAGTCGGTCGGCTTCGCTGCACGGCGCCACGGGCTTGCCGCCACCATCGTCGTGCCGCACGGCAACTCGGTCGAAAAGAACGCTGCCATGCGCGCGCTCGGCGTCACGCTGATCGAACACGGCAACGATTTTCAGGAGGCCAGCGAGCACGCCGGCATGCTGGCCACGCGCGACGGCCTGCACCGCGTGCCGTCGTTTCATCGCGATCTGGTGCGCGGCGTCGCTACGGCGTATGTCGAATTCTTCGATGCCTTGCGCGATACGCCACCCGACGTGCTGTTCGTCCCGATCGGGCTCGGTTCCGGCTTTGCAGCCGCCGCCGTGGCGCGCGCGCATTGCGGCGTGTCGACGCAAATCATCGGCGTGGTGTCGTCGCACGCCACGGCCTACCGCGATTCCTTCAAGGCAGGACGGATGATGGAGGCGCCTGTCAGCACGCGACTGGCTGACGGCATGGCCTGCCGAACGCCCGTGCCCGAGGCACTTCAGGTCATCCAACGCGAAGCCGACGATGTGATTGCGGTGAGTGACGACGAAGTCGCCGAAGCCATGCGTGCGCTATTTATTGATACGCACAACGTGGCCGAGGGTGCCGGTGCTGCGGCGCTGGCAGCGGCCCTGCAACAGCAGGACCGCTGGCGCGGCAGGACGGTGGGCATTGCGCTCACCGGCGGCAATGTCGACACCGGCATGTTCGCCGGTGTCCTTGCAAGCTAGCCAGTTAGAACGCGAACTTCACACCCAGCGATCCCTGCACCGAAGTCTTCACCCGCGCATCGCTGCCACCGGAGTGAAACAGCTTGCCCACTTCGCCGTACAGGCTCACCGACTTGGTGACCGACAGCGTGGCGCCGACAGCCAATTCGGTCGACGTGTAGCCGATGCGGCTGGAGATCGTGGTCGCACCTGCCAGTCCGACGAAAGTCGCCGTGTCGGTACCACCGAATCCGTGCCACAGGTTCACCCGTGCGTACGGTTGGAAGCGACCCATTGACGTCATCATGTCGCCCGCAAAGCGCACGCCGATGCGGCCGAGGATCTGGCTGTCCGGGTTTTGCTGCACGTTGGTGAAGCCGGTGATGCCGGTGTTGTCCAGGTTCAGGCGGTGATACACCAACTGGGCCTGGGGTTCGATCGCCCAGCCATTGCCAATCGCAAAGCGCTGGCCGACTTCAGCCGAGGCCAAAAGGCTGTCGCCCTTGGTCTTGGCGCTCGGCTTGAACAGCGCATCGGCGGTCACGTCCTGGCGGCCGTACTGCAACACGAAGTCGGCGTACATGCCTTGCGGGATCTGGTACGTCGCGTAGCCCGCCAGGTACTGGCTGTCGGCGCGGAAGCTGCCGGCATAGCCGCTCAGGCCACCCAGGCCGAAGTTGCCGTTGACGTTGGCATCGGTGCGCAGGGCGCCGATGTAGACGCCGGCGTTCCAGCGGTCGTTGGCGAAGAGATCGACACCGGTCTGGAAGCCGGTCGTGCTGGCGCGGGTGTCGGTGCCCACGGTACCGCTCTGCGCGATGGTAGTGGTGCCGCCGAAGACGCGGCCCCAGGCACGGCGGTTGCCGCTGCCCCAGCCCGAATCACCGGCCATGCCACTGGCCGGTGCGGTCGCAACGTTGGCTTCGTCGCCCATGCGGCGATGCAGGTTGCCGAGCATCGCGAGGTCGTCCTGGCGCAGCACATTGCCCATTGCCGAATACACCGGCACTTCGGCGCGGTAGCTCGGGACGCTCAGCGTCGGGAAGGTCGGCGTGACGGGCGTGCCTGGGGTAACGGGCGCGACCTGCGTGGTGTCCTGCGAACGCAAAAAGAAACTGCTGCCATTGCCGGCCGCATCGGCTGCGTACAAACGGTACTGGAAAGCGCCGGCATCGACGTGGCCGCCGGCGAGTGCGAAGGCGGTCTTGGTGCTGGTGGCGCCGCCTTGTGCGGTCACGACTTCGATGCCGTTGCCGGTGGTCAGTGCGCCCAGGCCGCCGAAGTTGGTGATGGCGACGTTGGTCGAGCCCGAGGCGCTGGCGCCCGCGCCGTTCAACACCAGGCGGTCGGAGGTGCCGTTGGCGCCGAGCAGGGTGCCCAGCGCCAGCGTACCGCCGTTGCCCACGTACGCGCCGTTCACCGTCAGCGTGGTGCCGGGGGTGGTGCCGACGATCGAGACGATGCCGGAGTTGGTGAGCGAGGCGACGGTCTGGCTGTTGCCGTTGAGCGCCAGGGTGGCGCCAGAGGCGACTGTGTGGGCCGAGGCGGCGCTGAGGCCATTGGCTGCGGTCGCCGAGAGCGTGCCCTGGGCCACGGTGGTGGTGCCGGTGTACGTGTTGGCACCTGAGACGGCGAAGACGCCGGTGCCTGTCTTTATCAGCGAGCCGCTGCCAAAGATCGCGCCAGTGAAGGCCGTGCTGGTATTCGCGCCGCCGGTGGTCAGTGCGGCAGAGCCGAGCGTCACGGCGCCTGCGCCGGCCAGCGAGCCGATGGTCTGCGCCTGGTTGGCGAGTGCGAGCGTAGCGCCGTTGGCCACGGTCACGGCCGTATTGGATGGCAGCACGTTGGCCGCACTGGCCTGAAGAGTTCCGGCATTCACGTTGGTGGCACCGGCATAGCTGTTAGCACCGCCAAGCGTGAAGGTGCCCGTGCCCGTCTTCACCAGCGAGCCGGTGCCCGAGACCACACCGTCGAAGGCCGTGCTCGCGTTGTTGCCACCGGTCGTGAGCGTTGCACTGCCGAGCGTGACAGCGCTGCCGGCGACGCCGGCCAGGGAACCGATGGTCTGCGCCTGGCCATTCAGGTCGAAGGTGGCAGCATTTGCAACGGTGAGCGCCGTGCCGACCGGCAGCACATTGGCGGCACCGGCGCGCAAGACGCCCGCGTTGACCGTGGTCGCGCCGCCGTACGTGTTGACGCCCGACAGGACGAGGGTGCCGACAGTGTTCTTGATGAGGCTGTCTGCGCCCTGAATCGAGCCAGCGAAGTTGCCGGCATTGACCGTAAGCGCCTTCGACGCGTCCGTACCCGTCAGTACCGTTCCAGCACCTTGCAGGTTGGCAACGCTCGTGTTGAAACTGTTGAGATCGAGCGTGGCGCCCTTGGCGACTGTCGTCGATGCATTGATCGAGGTCAGGGCGTTGAGGCCGGTGGCGTCGCCGGCGCGCAGCGTGCCGCCGGCCACGTTCAGGCTCGCCACGTTGGTCGTCGTGACAGACGCGGGCGTGAACAGCACCACGCCGTTGTCGGTCGCGTTGCCGAAGGTCGCGACCGATGCCTTGTTGGTGATGCCAGCCGTGAAAGTAAACGTCTTGCCTGTCGCTGCGGCCACGGTGGCCGATCCGTTGAAAGTGATGCTCTGCAAGGCACTGCCGAACGCCACGTCGTTTGTCGCCAGCAATTCACCACCGGTCATGACGACCGCGCCAGTGCCCAAGGCTTGCGCGTTATTGAACGCCAGGGTTCCCGCAGTGATGCCGGTACCGCCCGAATAGGTGTTTGTGCCGGTCACCGCCAGCGTTCCGGCGCCGACTTTGACGACTGAACCGCCGGCCGCAGTAGCGGCGTTGTTGTAGCCGTTGCCATTGAGGTCCTTGAACTGCTTGCCCAAGTCAGAAATGACGCCGCTGATGGTGTCGCTGTCACCCAAAATGCTGGCCCCGCCGACCGTCAACGCTTTTCCGCCCAAGACCACGTTGCCGGCGCCTGACAGCCTGCCAATCGCAACGCCGGTGGTGGAGTCGCTGATATAGACCGTTCCGGCGACGGCGTTGTTCACCTTGGCACCGCTCAGATCTACCGTGCCCAGGAGATACAGCCGACCGTCGGTGTTGTTGATCGTTGCAGTGCCGCCCGTGCTGTTGCCCTCGAAATAGATTCGACCGCCGCCGCTATTGTTAAGGGTCGATGTTGCCGCCGTCGTACCGGTTAGAAAGTCGATCAAAGCGCCCGCAGCACTGATGCCGATGGTGGCATTGCCAGCCGACGCGCCGGCAGCGAACGTCACGCCGGAGTTCGTTCCCAGCGTATCGGTACTTCTCAGCGTGTTGATGTGCAAGTTGCCGGCGGTAACGCCCGTGCCCGTGAAATCGAGTTCGCCGTTGTTGTAGATGTTGACCACGTTGCCGCCCGTTCCGAGGGCGCCGTCACTCGTGATTGCGACGTTGATGCGGCCCGAAGCAGGGACATTTGGCACATCGTTGCGGCCGACTTGGGTAGTTCCGGTGAACCCCGCGCTGCTGCCTGCCAGCGTCAGTCGCGTCGTTTCGCTCGGGCTGGTCCCGAGGTTGACCAGCGCCAGTGCACCGCTGCCGGCGAAGCCACCGCTCAGGACATTTGCGAAGGCGTCGTTGACGTCAATCGAGCCACCGCTAGCCGATACGGTTATGGCCCGCGCGCTCGTGACGTTTCCGGCCCCGAACTGGAGTGTTCCACCGTTGAGTTGCAGGCCGTTAGCCGCGTTTCCCAATGCCAGATCGTTTGAAATGGCCAGAATGCCCGCATTGATCGTTGTCGCGCCGGTGTAGTTGCTTGTCGTGCTGCTCAGAGCCAAGCGACCCACGCCCGTTTTGATAATCCCGCCTGCACCATTGATGTCGGCTGTTTGGCTTGCATCGATGCCAAGGTTGGTATTTAGAGAAATCGTAGCCGGGGCCGGGGCCGTGTTGATAACGGTGCCATACGGGCCATTGCCATAGTCATGCGACTGTGCCGAGGCGCCCGTAGCAGCGAAGAAACCTACAAACGTTGCGGCAGCGATCGCAACCACCGACCCAGAGCGCTTTCCGCGCGAACGTGTGACTTCAGAAACGGCAACCCATGCGCCGAGAGCATGGTTCCAGACGCTGCGATACGAGGTATTCAAAACAAGCTCCGATGACGGTGAAAATGTCCGCTACGCCCAGTAACAACTAGACGTGCAGAACAGTGCAATCGAGTATCTTAGTGTTACACAAGTTTGGCGTTTGGCTGTTGCTGGTAAGCACCAAGTACTACCTTCCAAAGCGAAGTGCCAATTTGTTCCACCTCGTCAGATGCTATAAAAACGATAGCAAAAGTCGCAAGCGGGACAAGCTTTTCCAGCCCTGCTATTGCCAAATAGACTCATGGGAACCCTCTACTTCGTGCGCCACGGACAAGCAAGCTTCGGGGCGTTGGACTACGACAACTTGAGCGATTTGGGAATCCGTCAGGCCGTGCGGCTTGGCGAGTACTGGCGCGAACGGGGCGTGAAGTTCGACGCGGTGATCACCGGAACGCTCAAGCGCCATGTCCAGACATGGAACGGCATCGCCAAGGGTTTGGGCATCGAGCGCGACGACGTGCTGCCGTGGCCGGGGCTGAACGAGTACGACAGCGAGGCCATCATTGCGACGATCCATCCGGAGAAGCTTGAAAAAGCCGATTCACCGGAGATGTACCGCCATCATTTCCGGCTACTTCGCACTGGCCTCGCCGCGTGGATGCAGGGCAAGACCGAGCCGGTCGGCATGCCCAACTACATCGACTTTCTGGCGGGCGTCACGACCGCGCTAGACCATGTGCGAGACAGGCACCATGGCGCCAAGGTGCTGGTGGTGTCGAGCGGCGGGCCGATCAGCACGGCGGTCGGCCATGTATTGGGGACCAGCGCGGAGACGACGATCGAGCTCAACATGCGCATTCGGAACACCTCGGTCACAGAGTTCGTGTTCACGCCGAAGCGCCACATGCTGGTCACCTACAACACGCTGCCGCACCTCGACGGGCCGGACTACGAGAGCTGGGTTACGTACGCCTGAAACGTACGCCTGAAACGTGCGCCTGAAGCCGCCTTCAGCGCAGCGGCTTCACGAAGTTCAAGGTCATGCGGTCGGACTCGCCGATGCCTTCGAACCTTTTCCGGTCGACATCACCACCGCGCAACGTCGGCGGCAGCGACCAGACGCCGTTCGGATGGTCTTTGGTGTCGCGCGCGTTGGCGTTGATCTCGCTGCGCGCTGCCAGTTCGAAGCCCGCTGCGCGGGCGCGGGCAATGACGAAATCTTCCGGCACGTAGCCGCTGGCGATGACGCGGGCGAGCGAGGTGCCGGCCGGCGCGCGATGCTCTTCGACGCCGAGCACGCCGCCGGGCTTGAGCACCGCATAGAACGCGCGCAGCATATCGTCGAAATCACCGGCCTCGATCCAGTTGTGGATGTTGCGAAAGGTGAGCACCAAGTCGGCACCTCCCTTGGGCGCGATGCCGACGAAGCCGCGTCCGGCAGCGGGCATCGTGCCGAGAACAGTACGGCCATAGACGTCCGGGCTGGCTTCCAGCTTCTTCTCAAAGCGCTGGCGCGAAGCCCGGGCGTCCGGGCTTTCATCCGGTTCATAGGCGGCGTAGAACTTGCCGCCGTCGCGCAGGTACGGCGCAAGGATCTCGGTGTACCAGCCGCCGCCCGGAGCGATCTCGATCACTGTCCGGCCGGGCGTGAGGCCAAAGAAGCGCAAGGTTTCGACAGGATGGCGCGCCGCATCGCGTGCGCGATTGGCAGCACTGCGTTGCGGACCGTCGATCGCCGCGGCGAGCCGCGAGCCCATGACGTCTTCAATCTGTGCTGCAGCCGCGGCAGCATGACCATGACCTTGCGCTGCAAACGTCGCGGACGGCGTGGTGGCGATCAACAAGGCAGCGAATATCGTGGAAGAAAGCAGGTGCATGCGGACCAGTGTGCCAGCCGAGGCACCTCGTGCGTCAAGCCTGCCAGACACCGAAGCCGAGTCTGCGCAGCGAGATGCCGAGTTCGACCTCCATGTCACGCGCTGCGTCGTATGGCATCGGGTTGTAGCGATCGTAGAGTTTCGGCAGCAGCCGCACACCGAAGTCGCGCACGAACACGTTGGCCTGGATACCAGCCTTGTGCTTGTCGAAGCGCACGTCGGGATCGAGCCCCGTCATGCCGACGTAGACGAAGGGCTTGCCCAGCATCCAGCCAGAGTTGGCCTTGCGAAAACGCGTGCTGTTCCAGACCTGGTCGTCGAGCTCCACGACATACACGTGGTAGTGGTGACTGCGGGGAATGCGCGGGACTTTTGGCGCCTTGGGGACTTTTGGAACACTGGGAACGCGAGGCGGCATGCGGTCATCGTATTTGACGAACCTGCACAGGTCGGGCGTTCGGTGGTGGAACCATCGGCAGCGGCGCACGATAACCCTCCGGCTTCCACTGCTGGCTGGCGGTCGACCCCGCACTGAACACCTTGACGGCGCGGTCGCCGTCGCACATCGCGTCCGAATACGAGACCTTGCCATTCGCGTCGGTGCAGCGCTGCACCTGCGCTTCGACGGTTCCGACACTCACGGCAGCGAGCAGCGCCGCGCACGACATGAGCGAATGCCTCCGCGACGCGTGCACGGCATCAGCGCAGTACGCGCCCCTCGGCCGTGATGTAGACCAGGTCGACCGCGCGTGCCGCATCGTGCAGTGGCGGACGCAGGTTCACGCGAAAGCCGCCGACGTCGTAGTCGGTCATGCCGGTCATGGCTTTTTGCAGCGCCACGCGTGTGGGGGACGGCCCGGCGCGGCGTGCAGCCTCGGCCAACGCCTTGGCGGCGATGAAACCTTCAAGTCCTTCGTACGACGCGATCTGATCCGAGTCGCCGACCGCCGCCAGATATTCCTTGACGATGGCGACCGTGGCCGAACTGCGCGGCGACGGCACCACCTGCGAAATGATGACGCCACGGATTTCCTTGCCGAGCGCGGTGTAGAGCGGATCGATGCCAACGACAGAGAACGTCATGAACGCGCTCCCGTAGCCGGTCTTGCGCATCTCGCGCACGAACGCTGCGGTGGTCGATGAGAGCGACGCCTGGATGATGGTCTGCGGTTCAGCCTTGGCGATGACGGCTACCGCGGCGGCCACTTGCGTGCTGCCCGGCTTGACGAACACGGTTGCAACCGGAGGCGCCAGCTTCAATTCGACCGCGGCGTCTTGCACCGCCTGCAGTGCGGCGCGCCCCATCGCGTCGTCGTCGGCGACGACCGCGATGCGCTTTTGCCCGAGGATGTCGCAGTGCCGGAGCATCGCAAAAGCCTCGTCGGCCATGCTCGGCCGTACATGGAAAACGTTGGCGTGCGCCTTGTCGCGCAACAAGTCGGGAGCCGCAAAAGGGGCGAAAAACGCTGCGCCCTGCTGCTGTGCCACTTGTGCGCCGGCCATGCTGCTGGCGGTACCGACATAGCCGAACAACACATCGGCGCCGTTGCCCAGCAACTTGGTGGAATTGGCCTTGGCTCGCTCTGCGTCGTAGCCATCGTCGAGCTGGCGCAGTTCGAGCGTCGGGCCGGTGGTGCCATGCTCGTTCCACGCGTCGACGTAGAGCTTGGCGCCCGCCGCAAATGCCATGCCGATTTCGTTGGCCGCGCCGGTCATGGGGATGGACTGGCCGACGATGATCTTCCAACCCGGGACGCGGCGCGCAGCCTGGGCAAACGACGTCGTCCCGATCAGGGTGGCGGCGCCCGTCGCACCCAACAAACCGATGGCAGCAGCCGTCCGGCCAAATCCTCTTCGAGTGGCTTGCATGATCGTGTCCCTGGAGCGCATGAAAACGGTTGCAAATTGATTGCCATGAAACAATCAATTACAAAGGTCATCATACGCAAACCACTGGGTTTGTACGACTGCAGCGCATGGCCGTCGGGCGCGCCTGTGACTTTATGCGCACTCTGGCAACCCGGCGCCATGCGCGCCTGACTTCAGGCTATCCGCGCGCTGTCGCGTTCTCTTTCATCTTTGCGAGCGTGACCATCAACGCAGCGCTGCCGAGCATCTTGATGAGCCCCGAATGCTGCGCATAGAACTGGCTCACCTGATCGACGATGCCGGGGTGCGACTGCTCGGCATGCGCCGCGATGTCGGTCACCTGCGCCGGCGACAACTGCGATGCCTGGTCCGGCGTGACCTGCGTCTGGCCGGGCGACAGGATGCGGCCCAGCGCACCGCCTGCGATGGCGGATGCGGCAGCAGGCCCGAGCGTGGCAAGAATCTGGTTCAGCACGCCCGCCTGCTGCGCAGAAGACGATTGGCCGAACAGCTTGCCGACCATGTCACCGAACGGCGGTGTCTGGTCGGAGCGCATCGCGCCCGCCAGGCCGGCTCCCAATTCGTCGGTCGACGCGTGCTGAGCCGCTTGATCGAAATGCTGTTCGGCATTTGCTTCGTTCGCAGCGCCGTTACCAGCCAGCGCGCTCTGAAGAATGTCCATCAATCCCATGATTTTCTCCTTGTCTGTGGGTTCAGCTCTTGCGCGCAACGAGCCCGTAGAGCACCAGCAACACGATCGCGCCGACCACCGAGGCGATGAAGCCCGCGCCTGCACCCGCCGTGTACCAACCCATGGCCTGCCCGATGTAGGTCGCGATAAGCGATCCTGCAATTCCGAGGACCGTGGTCAGGATGAAGCCCAGCGACTGGTTGCCCGGCAGCACGGCACGTGCCACCAGACCGGCGATGAAGCCGATCAGAATTGTCCAGATGATTCCCATGCTTTTCCCTTTTGTCGGTTGTTGAAACCGCCCGATGATAGAGCGACCAAGCTGACGGCTAACTGTGTTCTGTCGGTGCGACGAGCGCAGGCTGCAGCGCCTTTGACACGGCTGTTGCGAGTGTCGAAATATCGAAAGGCTTGATCAGGATCGACTGCGTACCGAGCACACGTCCGACCTCGGCCATGTCGGCATAGCCGGTCGCCAGGATCACCGGAATATCGCCTGCCTGCTCGCGCGCCCTGGCGATCACTTCGGCGCCATTCATGCCGGGCATGGCGTAGTCGACGATCAGCAAATCCTGCGGCGCAGCCCCGAGCGCGGCCAGTCCACTGGCACCGCCAGCCGCTTCGCTCACCGCGTAACCCAGCATCGTCAGACTGTCGACGATGGCGCGGCGAACCTCGGCGTCGTCTTCGATCACCAGCACCCTCTGCCGCTCGGCGGCGACGTCCGGCGTCGGTATCGCAGCGTTCGAGGCCCCGGCTTGGACCCGATCGTTCGACGCCGGAAAGCGCATCTCGACCACGGTGCCGCGACCTTCCTCGCTGCGCACCGTGGCAATGCCGCCCGACTGCTGCGCGAAGCCATAGACCTGGCTCAGCCCCAGGCCCGTGCCGCTGCCTACTGGCTTGGTCGTGAAGAACGGGTCGAACACCTTGGTCAACAGATGAGGAGGAATGCCAGCGCCGGTGTCGACCACCGACACGGCGACATAGGGACCGGGCTTCAACAAGGCGCCCACAGGATCAGCGCCATGCCCGGCGTCTCGGCCGTCCGCACTAGAAGCCATGTGGGCCACAGATGCGCAGATGGTCAGGGCGCCACCGCCCGGCATGGCGTCGCGCGCATTGACCGCCAGATTGAGCACGGCCATTTCCAGCTGATTGGCGTCGAGCACGGCCCAGACGGGTTCGTCGGCCAGCTGCAGTTCGACGTTGACGGACGGCCCGACCGATACCGCGACCAGTTCGCGTAACCCTTCCAGCAGCGCATTGACGTCGGTCAGCCGCGGCAACAGCGACTGGTTGCGAGCGAAGGAAAGCAGTTGCCCGGTCAGCTTGGCGCCGCGTCCGACCGCACCCTTCGCGCGCGCCGCGATGCCCAGCACCTTGTCGTCCTTGGCGACACGCGACACCATGTCGAGGTTCATGTTGACCACGTGCAGCAGGTTGTTGAAGTCGTGCGCGATGCCGCCCGTGAGCCGACCGATCGCCTCCATCTTCTGCACCTGGATCAACGCGGCCTGGGCCCGCTCCCGTTCAGCGATCTCAGCCATCAGGCGGTCGTTGGCGCCGGCCAGCTCGCGGGTGCGCGACACGATGCGTTCCTCGAGCGCGCCGTTCAGCCGTTCGACTTCGGCACGCGTGTCCTGCAGTTGCTGCAGGTTGAGCCGCGTCGCGTATTGGCGGCGACGCGCACGCACTGCGGCGTCGGCAGCTCGCGCTAGAGTTTCGGAATGCACTGGCCGCTCCAATACGAACACGTTGCCGAGTTTCTGCAGCAGCGCAAGCGCCCTTCGCGAACGACCATTGGCATCGCGCGAAGCCAACACGATAAAAGGAAAATCGGACCAGCTGGGCTGCGCGGTGAGCCAGGCGCTCAACGGCATCTCCGGCACTTGCAGCAAAGACTCTTCGGTCAGGATCGCGGTCGCCGCGCCTTCATCGAGATTGGTCAGCATTTCCTCGGCCGACTCGCACACCAACGCCACCAGATCGCGACCGGCCAGAACCTTTTGAACCACCGCGGCATCGCGTCCGCGCGGCGTATGAATCAGTACGCGCCCTTCCATGCTCAGGCGGCGGCAACCATCGCGTCGCCGAGCAAACGGACACCACCTCTGTAAGACGGCACGCCCGACAGAACGCCCTCGAAATCGGTCAAGGCAGGCCCCACTTCGACGCCCGCATCGCCCAGCCTGAACTCGCGAATCGTCAGCTCGTGCCGGTTCGTCCGGCTCTTGACCACCGACACCGCCTTCAAGAGCTGCCCGCGCGCCTCGAAAAAACGGAACAGCACGATGGCGTCCGACAAATAGCTGAGGTCGAGGTCGCTGCGCACGTCGCCGACGATGCCATGCTGCCCGAGCACCAGCAAAGTAACGATGCCCTGCTGATTCAAGAAGTTGAGCAGCTCGTGCATCTGCAGCAGCAGGAACTTGGCACCCGGCATGGCTTGCAGGTACGCATTGAGACTGTCGATCACTACGGTGCAGGCGCCGCGTTTTTGCACTGCATTGCGAACCATGTTGGTGAACTGCCCCGGTGATACCTCGGCCGGGTCGAGCGCGAAGACCTCGAGCTGACCGTTGTCGAGGTAGTTGCGAATCGGCAGATTCAGCGAGTCGCAGCGCTGCAGCAAGGTGCCCATCCCTTCGTCGAACAGGTAGTAAGAAGCGCGCTCGCCACGTTGCAATGCGGCGAGCACGCAAGACATGGCGGTCGTCGTCTTGCCCACGCCCGACGGACCAATGAACAACGTATTGCTGCCACGCGCCAGGCCACCGCCGAGCAACGCATCGAATGCGGTGGTTCCCGTGCAGACCGATGACGCCTCGAACTCCGTCCTGTGTTCAGAGGCGATGAGACGCGGAAATACTTCAAGGCCACCGGTGTCCAAGCTCACGTCGTGGTCGCCACCGCGGTACTTCACGCCACGCATCTTCACGATGCGCAAATGGCGCCGTACCGGGCCGTAGTCTCCGCTGGCCTGATCCAGCCCCAGCACACCATGGGCGATGCTGTGCAATTGCAGGTCGCCACCCGAAGCCGTCATGTCGTCGAGGAGCAGCACCGTGCATTCGCGCGCGGCGAAAAAATGCTTGAGCGCCAGAATCTGACGGCGGTAGCGCAACGGGTCTTGCGCCAGCAAACGCATCTCGGAAAGACTGTCGAAGACGACACGGCTGGGCGTCAACCGCTGGACCGCTGACATGACTCCGCGCGTCGTTTCCCCGAGTTCGACTTCGGACGAATAGAGAATCGACTGCTCGGCCGACGGACTCAGGCCCTCTTCAGTCACGAGCTCAAAAACCTCGATGCCTTCGAGCGACCAGCCGTGCGAAGCGGCGACGATGCCGAGCTCGGTCGCGGTCTCCGAAAGGGTCACGTACAAACCGCGCTCGCCGCGCTCGCGACCGTCCAGAAGAAATTGCAGGCCGAGGGTGGTCTTGCCAGCGCCCGGCGTTCCTTCGAGCAGGTAAAGATGGCCCCGCGGCAGGCCGCCGCCGAGCACGCTGTCGAGTCCGGCAATGCCGGTAGAAGCGCGCGGCTGCGCCGGGAAAGATGCGGGAGACGAGGGCGGGGTGCGCATGGAGAATGACGTGTTCGTTTCGAAAACATTCTGGTGGCAACCTTGTGCTGCGCATGTCATGCACCGTCCTACAACCCGCGCCGGACAGGCGCGCTATACCTCGTCCCATGCTTGAAAAATTACCCGACGTCATCGGTCACGCATTGCACGATGTGCGTGCCGGCCTCGACCAACTCGTGTTCAACACGCTCGGCCTGCGCAGCGGCCTCGCGGCGATCGAAGTCTCGAGCCTCGCCTTCGTCGATCACGCACCCATTCCCGATCGCTACACGGCCGACGGCATCGGCCACTCGCCCCCGCTGCAATGGGCCAAGGTTCCGGCCGATGTCGCGAGCCTGGTGCTGCTGGTGGAAGACGCCGACTCGCCGACGCCCAACCCGCTGGTGCATGCGATCGTGGTCGATCTGCCACCGCAGGACGGCGGCATCGCCGAAGGCGCACTCGCGAGTTCGGAGCACGACGGCGCTGGCCTGCACACCGGTCGCAACTCTTATCTGCAGTCGGCCTGGTTGCCACCCGATCCGCCACCCGGTCACGGCGTGCATCGCTATGCATTTCAAATCTTCGCGTTGAAGCCCGGCGAGGCGTTTTCCGAAACACCGGGGCGCGATGAGATCGTGGATGCGCTGCGTGCGAGAGCCGTGGCGAGCGGATTGCTGATCGGCACCTGCGAGCGGCCTGACGGCTCGGTCAAGGTTGGCAAGACCGAATCCGTGCCTTTCGGGATGACGCCAGCCGCCGGCTGATCAGAGGCCAGTGAAGGATGAGCGGCGACCGATAGACCGATAACGTCAGGGCGCCAACATGCCTTTGGAACGAATGACGTCGGCCGCGCCCGCACCGGTCATGCGCGACATGAAGGCTTGCGCGGTGGCCGCATGCATCGACGCCGCACCGACCCCGCCGGCATAGCTGGTGTAGTTCTGGATTTCTTCAGGCAGTGGACCGACCAGCGTGACGCCGGCTACCGGCAGGATCTCGCTGATCTGCTGGATCGCCAGATCGGCCTCGCCTGTCACGAGCTTGGCCGCAGAGTACCCACCCTGCACGAGCACCGCCTTGGCCGCGACCTGCGAGCCGATGCCGAGCCGATCGAACAAGCCTTGCAGGTAGATGCCGCTCGAGCCCCCCGCTGCCGGGTCGATGTACGCGACAGCGCGGGCGTTCAGAACCGTCTGCTTGAACTGTTCGACCGTGCGGATCTCCGGCAACAACGAGCCCGCCTTCACACCCACGCCAGCGCCGACTTTTGCCAGGGTCGCAACGCTGGACGGCACGACCTTTCCTGTCTCGGCGTATCGCGCGAGTGCCGCCGGCGTGATGACCACCACGTCGAATGCCTCACCGCCATCGACACGCTTTTGCAGGGCGCCGGCGGTGCCATCGGCAACTTCGACCTTGTTGCCGGTTTCAGCTTCGAAGGCGGGCACGAAGGCCAGCACCACTTGCTTGAAGGCGCCCGATGTCAGCACCTTGATCGTGTCGGCGAAAGCAGCCGGCGTGAAGGCCAGCGACGTTGTACAAGCAAGGCCTCCAAGCACGCGCGCGACCGATCTGAAGGCCACCCCCGTTGTTGCCTTTGCCTTTGCCCTTGCCTCTGTTTTCATCTTCATACCGGGTCCTTTCCCAAAATCGACAAGGGCAAGCGTGCCACTTCGGCGAGCAGCAGCGCGAGTTGTCGCGCAGCAGCTTCAACCACCGCGCGCCCCTTCACCGCCGTCGCCGCAAGCGCGTTGCCAGCCGCGCCCTGCGCGTTGTAATCCTGCATGGCCCAGCCCAGCTTGGCGCTCTTGCCGTTGCCCAAAATGGCGTAGTCCGCGGCGCGCTGCTGCGATGCGGACGCGAAGTCTTCTGCCGCCTGCATGCGGACGAGTTCAGGATGCAGCGTCAGCACCATCGAGGTCTCGATGTCGCCGGCATGCACGCCGAAGCGATGCTCGTCGGCACCGAACTGCGTGCCTGCGTCGCCCAGCGGCAAATTGAACCAGCTCACGCTGTAGACGATGAGGTCGTGCGCCTCGCGCAGCTCGCGCGCCACGACGTCCATCGCGCCGACATGCCCGCCGTGGGCGTTGAAGAGCACTAGCTTCTTGATGCCGGCACGGGCCACGCCGGCGCCGATCTCTTTCCACATCCGGATGAGCGTTTCGGCCGACAGCGTCAGCGTGCCGGCAAAGCGCGCGTGCTCCGGGCTCAGGCCGATCGCCTGCGTCGGCAGCACCAGCACCGATGCATCGGGCAGCAACAACGGGAGCATCGCGGCGACGATGCCATCGGCCAGTCGCGTGTCGACACCCAGCGGCAGATGCGGCCCGTGCTGCTCGGTCGCGCCGAGCGGCAGCACCGCGACGGTGCGGGTCGCGTCGAGCGCCGCGAAGTCGCGCGTCGTCAGGTCGGCCCAGAAGCGATTTGACGCGATAGCGCTGGGGGCACTGGGGGCACTGGCGTTGGATGCGGTCATGCAGCAATCTTAGAGCGGTGTTTCAATGGCGGCATGGACCTCCAACTCGAACACCAGCACATCCTCATCACCGGCGGCAGCAAAGGCATCGGCTTGGCTTGCGCGCTCGGTTTTCTGCGCGAAGGCGCGCGCGTCAGCCTGGTCTCGCGTGACCAGGCGAATCTCGATCAAGCTAAGCGCACGCTCCTTGAGCAACTCCCCGACGCCGCCAGCCGCGTGGCGCTGTATGCCGCCGATCTCAAGCTGCCCTCCGAGGCGATCGAGGCGCTTGATGCAGCCGAAGGCAACTTCGGCCCGGTCGACGTGTTGGTGAACTCTGCCGGTGCCGCCAAGCGCACGCCGCCGGATCTGCTAGACGCCATGGTCTGGCATGAAGCGATGGAAGCCAAGTACTTCACCACCATCCACATGATCGATCCGGTGGTCAAGCGCATGGGCCAGCGAGGTCGTGGCGCCATCGTCAACGTCGTCGGCGCCGGCGGCAAGGTCGCGAGCCCCGTCCACATGCCGGGCGGCGCGGCCAACGCGGCGCTCATGCTGGTCAGCGCCGGCATGGCTGTCGCCTACGCGCCGCGGGGCGTACGCGTGAATGCGGTGAACCCCGGCCTCACGCTCACCACCCGGCTGCAGGAAGGCCTGGCCGTCGACGCCAAGGCGCAAGGCATCGACATGGACGAGGCGCTGAAGCGCGCCACTGCGCGGTTGCCGCTCGGCCGCATCGCCACGCCGGAAGAAATCGCCAACGCGGTGGTGTTTCTGGCATCGTCGAAAGCCAGCTACATCACCGGCGCGATCCTGGCGATGGACGGGGCCGTGACGCCGATGGTGTGATCCCGCAAGCACCGACAACAACCGATCGATACCGATCGAAAGCAAGAAAGAACGATTCATGAAAGCTGTCGGCTACCGCCACGCATTGCCCATCGACGATCCTGCGGCGCTCGAAGACTTCGAGCTGTCCGCGCCCAGCCCCGGCCCGCGCGACCTGCTGGTGCGCGTGAAAGCGATCTCGGTCAACCCGGTCGACACCAAGGTGCGCAAGAACGCCGCGCCCGAGCCCGGCCAGACCAAGGTACTGGGCTGGGATGTGGTCGGCCTCGTCGAGGCGATCGGCGCCGAGGTGAAGAACTTCAAGGTCGGCGACCGCGTGTACTACGCCGGCTCGATCACGCGGCCGGGGGCCAACAGCGAGCTCCACGCAGTCGACGAGCGCATCGTGGCAAAGGCACCGACGAGCCTGGACGATGCGCAAGCGGCCGCGCTGCCGTTGACCACGATCACTGCCTACGAACTCCTGTTCGATCGGCTCGGCGTACCGAAGGGCGGCGGCGCCGGACAGACGCTGCTGATCGTCGGCGGTGCCGGTGGCGTCGGCTCGATCCTCATTCAGCTGGCCCGCCAGCTCACGCAGTTGAAGGTCATTGCCACCGCGTCGCGCGCGGAGACACGCCGGTGGTGCCTGGACCTCGGCGCGCATGCGGTCATCGACCATTCCAGGCCACTTGCAACCGAGCTCAGGGCCGGTGGCTTCGGCGAGGTCGACATGGTCGCCAGCCTCACGCAGACGGTGCAGCACTACGCGCAGATCATCGAGAGCTTGAAGCCGCAAGGCAGCATCGCGGTGATCGACGACATGCCGATGCTGGACGCGATGCCGCTCAAGACCAAGTGCCTGTCACTGCATTGGGAAATGATGTTCGCGCGCTCTCGTTTCGAGACGCCCGACATGGACGAGCAGGGCAAGCTGCTGGCCGAAGTCGCAGCGCTGGTCGACGCTGGCAAGGTCCGCACGACTGTCAACGCCAATCTCGGCACCATCAACGCGGCCAACTTGATAAAGGCACATGCGCTGGTCGAGAGCGGCAAGGCACAGGGGAAGGTCGTGCTGCAGGGGTTCTAGCCCAGACCTCTAGCTCGGCTCGGCCCGGCGCTCTTACCTGGCCTTCGACACCCGCCAGACAGCGTTACCCACGTCGTCTGCCACCAGCAGCGCACCCGACTTGTCCAGCGCGACGCCGACCGGTCTGCCTTGCGCCTTCTCGTCGGCAGTCAAAAAACCGGTGAGCACATCGACCGGCGCGCCACTAGGGCGGCCGCCGATGAAGGGCACAAACACCACTTTGTAGCCCGACAGCGGCTTGCGGTTCCACGAGCCGTGCTCGCCGATGAACACGCCATTGGCGAAATCGCCCGGCATGCCACGCGCGCTGGAGAAGGTCATGCCGAGCGGCGCCACGTGGGAACCGAGCGCGAAGTCGGGCGGGATCGCCTTGGCCACCATGTCGGGTCGCTGCGGCGAGACGCGCACATCGACATGGCCCCCGTAGTAGCTCCACGGCCATCCATAGAAAGCGCCGTCCTTGACGGAGGTGAGATAGTCGGGAACCAGGTCGCTGCCGATCTCGTCTCGCTCGTTGACCACGGTCCACAGCACTTGGGTGTCGGGCTCGAAACCCATGCCGTTCGGATTGCGCAGGCCGCTCGCGAAGAGTCGCTTGGCGCCGCTCTTGACATCGACTTCCCATATGGCGGCTCGGCCTTCTTCGGCCGGGATGCCGTTCTCGCCGATGTTGCTGTTGGAGCCGACCGTCACATAGAGCTTGGTGCCGTCGCGGTTGGCGATGACGTTCTTGGTCCAGTGGTGGTTGATGCCAGCCGGCAGGTCGGTCACCAGCGTGGGCGCTGCGGTGATCTTGGTCTGGCCTTCGGTATAGGGCACCTTTATCAACGCATCGGCGTTGGCGATGAAGAGTTCGTTGCCGACCAGCACCATGCCGTAGGGCGAGGTGAGGTTCTGCAGGAAGATTTCCTTGACCTCCGCCACACCGTCGTTGTTAGTGTCACGCAGCAGCGTAATACGGTTGGCGCTGGGCGTGCCGGCGCCTGCACGCTTCATGACCATGCCCATGATCTTTTGCCTGATCTGCGCGAAGAGGCCGTCGCCGCCGTCCTTCGGCTCGTTCGGCTTCGGGGGCTTGTTGCTTTCGGCCACCAGCACGTCGCCGTTCGGCAGCACGTAGACCCAGCGCGGATGGTCGAGCCCGCGCGCCAGGGCCGTCACCGCGAACCCGCTGGCGGGCGTCGGCCCGGCGGTGTCGGTCCAGCCGACGGCGGGAGCGATGTTGACGGTGGGAATCAGCGTCGGGTTGGGGGCGGCCAGCTGGGGTGTGGGGCCGGTCGTGCGTTCTGGCGGCAGCTTGGCGGTTTCACTGCAAGCGGCGAGCAGCACTGCAGTGGCGACGGCCATGACGGTCAGCACCTCGGCGGGCCGGCGCGTCGTAAATCGGTTCATTCGGAATTCTCCTTGCACGTCCATCGGACGTCCGAGTAGCTTGCTCGACTCACAGGCGAACGCTGTCGGCGACAGGCGCTTTCTGCCGTGAGCGCACCCCTTTGGCGCATCGCCGCTACCATGCCGCATGACCGAAGACCTGTTCCGCACCGACGCCTACCTGCGCGAATGTGAAGCCCGTATCGTGCGCGTCGTCGAGGCGGGCATCGTGCTGGACCGCACGGTGTTCTACCCGCTTGGCGGCGGTCAGGCCGGGGACAGTGGCGTTTTGACGCTGGCCGATGGGCGCGAAATGGTCATCGTCGACACCCGCAAGACGAAAGATGCCGACGGCAAGCCGACCGCCGAGATCGTTCATTTGCCGGCGCCCAATCAGGCTGACGATGCCGTTTTGCTCGCCACGCTGCAGCCGGGCGATCGCGTCATGGCTCGCATCGACTGGGAACGCCGCCATCGACTCATGCGCTTTCACACCGCCACCCATCTGCTGTGCCATCTGGTGCCGCAACCGGTCAACGGCTGCTCGATCACGCCCGACTACGCGCGGCTCGACTTTCATATGACCGAGCCGCTCGACAAGGACGCGCTGACCGCCGGCCTCGCACGGCTCGTGGCCGCAGCGCATCCGCTGGCGGTGGGCGCCATCACGGATGCCGAGCTTGATGCCAACCCGGCGCTGATCAAGAGCATGAGCGTGCAGCCGCCGCGTGGCAGCGGCACGGTGCGCACGATCCGCATCGGGCGCACTGGCAACGGCGAGGAGGAAAGCGAGCAGATCGACTTCCAGCCCTGCGGCGGCACGCATGTTGCAAACACGTCGGAGATCGGCACCGTGGTGGTGACGAAGATAGAGAAGAAAAGCGCTAACAGCCGACGGGTCATCCTCGGTTGGGCCGCGCCGGCCGGAACTAACTCGATCACTCCCCGCTCCGACATTCCGGCATGAACCCTTCCGCACCGCTTCTTCCCGCTCGACCGACGCCCGGCGTGGGAGGATCGTTCCGGACGTTGTTCAATGACGCGTCCAAAGCGGCTCGCAGCAGCGCTACGGCGGCTCTCGTTTCCGTAGCAACCGTGCTGTCGTTCAGCTTTCCAGCCCACGCCCAGCTGTCGCCCAAGACCAGCGCCGTCGTCACCACCTCGCACGTGCGCGCCGAACTCATTGCCTATGCGCCCGATGGCGTGGCGCCTGGCGCCCCAGTATGGGTCGGCCTCCAGATCGCCCACCAGCCGGAATGGCACACCTACTGGAAGAACGCTGGCGATTCCGGCTTGCCCACCGAGCTGGCGCTGACGCTGCCACCCGGCATCACCGCGGGCGACATTGCCTGGCCGGTGCCCGAAAAGATCGCGGTCGGGACGCTGGCCAACTACGGCTATGAAGGCACGGTAGTGTTGCCGGTGCCGCTCATGGTCGCGCCTGACTTCAAGCCCGCCACCTCGCTGACTGGTAGCCCCGACATCGACATCCGGCTCAAGGCGTCGTGGCTGGTGTGCCGGCAGGAATGCATTCCCGAGCAGGGCGATTTTTCTCTCAAGCTTCCGGTTCAGGGCTCGACCGCGCTCGACAAGGCCGGCTTCGATGCGGCGCTGGCAGCGCAGCCGGTCGCGCTCGCCCGGCCCGGCACGATCGAGGTGCAGGGCAAGACGCTCAAGGTGCGCCTCGACGGCCTGCCCGCCGCGGTGCAGGGCAAGACGCTCGGCTTCTTCCCCGAAACCGGCGACGTGATCCATACCGCGGCGATTCCGGGCAAGGACTGGACGCAGGCTTGGGACGGCGCGGCGTGGACCGCCACCATCCCGTTGGCCGACCAGCGCAGCGCCCGCCCGACCGTCATGCCCGTGGTGGTGACACTGGCAGTGTCGGACCGCCAGCCCGGCCAGCCCATCGCATGGCGTGCCGAAGCGCCCGTCTCCGGCATCTGGCCGACCTCCGCACCGCGCGCAGAAGTCTCGCCGGCCCTGCAATCCGCGCTGGCTGCCAACGCGGCTGCGGTCTTGGCTGCGACCCCGACCTCAGCCACCGCTGGCAGCTTCATCGCCGCCCTCTTCGGTGCCTTCATCGGCGGCCTGCTGCTCAACCTGATGCCGTGCGTGTTCCCCGTGCTGGCGATCAAGGTGCTGGGTTTCGCACGCCAGGCTGGCGACAAGCGCGGCCACCGCAGCGCCAGCGTCGCCTACACGGCCGGCGTGATGTTGTCGTTCCTGGCGCTGGGCGGTGCGATGCTGATGTTGCGTGCCGCCGGCGAACAAATGGGTTGGGGCTTTCAGTTGCAGTCGCCGGTGGTCGTGGCGGTGCTGGCCGGCCTCTTCACGATGATCGGGCTCAACCTGGTCGGAGTCTTCCAGTTCGGCATCCTGGTGCCGCATTCGCTATGCGCCGCGCAGGTAAGGCACCCGGTCGCCAACGACTTCTTGTCGGGAATCCTGGCCGTCGTCATCGCCTCGCCCTGCACGGCGCCGTTCATGGGCGCCTCGCTCGGCTTCGCCATCGCGCTGCCGGCTGCGCAGGCGCTGATGCTGTTTGCCGCACTCGGCTTCGGGCTTGCGTTGCCGTACCTGGCAGCGGGCTTTATCCCGGCGGTCGCACGGCTGCTGCCAAAGCCGGGCGCCTGGATGGAAACACTGCGGCATGTCATGGCGTTTCCGATGTTCGCCACCGTCGCCTGGCTGGTGTGGGTGCTCGGCCAGCAAAGCGGCATCGACGGTGCTGGCGCGTTGCTCGGGCTGCTGGTGTGCCTCTCTGCCCTCGCCTGGTCGTTCACGCTGCGCGGCCGCACTCGCATGCTCGTCTCGGGCTTGCTGGTGGTGTGCAGCGCGGCGGTGGTGGTCGCCATCGGCGGCAACATCGTGCGCACGGTCGAACCGGCTGTCGCTGCGAGCGGCGCGCGCTGGCAACCGTGGTCGGCGGCGCGCGTGGCCGAACTCAATGCCGAAGGCCGGCCGGTGTTCGTCGACTTCACTGCGGCGTGGTGCGTCACCTGCCAGTACAACAAGAAGGCGACGTTGAACAACGCCGCTGTGCTGGCTGATTTCGAGGCGCGCAACGTGGCGCTGCTGCGCGCCGACTGGACCCGCCAGGATCCGACGATCACCGCCGCCCTGACGGCGCTGGGCCGCAGCGGCGTACCGGTCTATGTGCTTCACGTCGCAGGTAAAGCGCCGGTCGTCATGACGGAAATCCTCAGCGCAGAAGAGGTCCGGGCCGCGCTCGCAGCGCTGTAAGACTCGGGCGGCTACGGGTTGTCACACCGGCGTTAGAAAAGCGGCCTAAGCTGTCGTCGGTGTTAGATTTTTCACTGTCAGGAGTCCAAGTTGGCACAGCCATCTCCTTCCCAAACTGAATCCAGCAAATCCAACGAGTCTCGCGGATCAGCGACGCCCTCGTCTTCTCCATCCCGCACCCGCCGTGTCGCGCAGACCGCACGCAACGCCCGTGCCGCACTCGACCGCGCCTCGCGCCGCGCCGTCATGGCGGCGGCTGTGGCGCTTGGCGCCACCTTCTTGGTTGGCACCACTGCCTTCGCAGCGCCGTCCGTCGGCCAGCAGGCGCCCGACTTCATCGCCGTCGACACCCGCGGTCAGCAGCACAAGCTTTCGGACTTCGCCGGCAAGTTCGTGGTGCTCGAATGGACCAACCCTGGCTGCCCTTTCGTTCGCAAGCACTACGGCAGCGGCAACATGGCCGCCACCCAAAAGTCCGCAACGTCCAAGGGCGTGGTCTGGCTGTCCATCAACTCGACCGAACGCGCCGCCAGCGACTACCTGAAGCCGGCCGAGCTCGACAGCTGGATGAAAGAGCAAGGTGCCGCGCCGAGCGCTGTGCTGATGGACGAAGACGGTGCCATCGGCCAGGCTTACGGTGCGCGCACCACGCCGCACATCTCCATCATCGACCCCACGGGGATGCTGGTCTACGCAGGCGCCATCGACAGCATCGCATCGTCTCGGCTCGATGACGTCAAGACCGCGACCAACTACGTGAACCAGGCATTGGGCGAAGCCTTCGGCGGCAAGCCGATTTCGGCTGCAACGACGCGCGCCTACGGGAACTCGGTCCGGTACAAAGCCTAGCCGGTCCAGGCCTGAACGCAGGCGCGGACCAAAGCTGACCAATCAAGTCAGCCTCCGGTCAAGTGTGGTGAGCTCGCTTCGCGAGTTGCCGGCCAACGACTTGAGACGCTGACCATGACACCAGGGACGACTTCCATCGCTTCCTCCTCGAAATTCGCCACCGTCCTGCGCGTGACTGGCGGTAATTTCATGGAGATGTTCGACTTCTTTCTGTTCGGCTTCTATGCCACGCAGATCTCGAAGGCGTTCTTTCCGACCGGCAACGAGTTCGCATCCTTGATGCTGACTTTCATGACCTTCGGCGCGGGCTTTTTGATGCGCCCGCTCGGTGCCATTTTTCTCGGCGCCTACGTCGACCGGGTCGGACGGCGCAAGGGCCTGATCGTCACGCTGGCGCTGATGGCGGTCGGCACCCTGCTCATCGCCTGCGCGCCGGGCTACGCGACCATCGGCCTGGCCGCGCCCGTTTTGGTGCTGATCGGCCGTTTGCTGCAAGGCTTTTCGGCCGGCGTGGACCTGGGCGGCGTGTCGGTGTATCTGTCTGAAATGGCGACGCCTGGCCACAAGGGCTTCTACGTTGCGTGGCAATCGGCCAGCCAGCAGGTGGCGATCGTCGTCGCGGCGGCGCTGGGCTACTGGCTCAACGTGACCTTCACCCAGGTCGAAGTCACCGACTTCTACTGGCGCATTCCGTTTTTCGTCGGTTGCCTGATCGTGCCGGTGCTGTTTTTCCTGCGCCGCTCGCTGCAGGAAACCGAAGAGTTCATGGCGCGCAAGCATCGGCCGGATGCGCGGGAAATTTTCCAGTCGATGGTCGCCAACTGGGGCCTGGTGGTCGCCGGAATGATGCTGGTGTCGATGACGACGGTGAGCTTCTATCTCATCACCGTGTACACGCCGACCTTCGGCAAGGCGGTGCTGCACCTGAGTACGACCGATGCGCTGATCGTCACGCTGTGCGTGGCGATTTCGAACTTCATCTGGTTGCCGGTGATGGGCGCAGTGTCGGACCGCGTGGGCCGCAAGCCGCTGCTGATCATCTTCACGGTGCTGGCGATCTTCACCGCGTACCCCTCGCTGAAATGGCTGGTCGGTTCGCCAAGCTTTATTCACATGCTCGAAGTCGAACTGTGGCTGTCGTTCCTGTACGCCAGCTACAACGGTGCGATGGTGGTGGCGCTCACCGAGGTGATGCCGGTCAACGTGCGCACCGCCGGCTTCTCGCTGGCATACAGCCTGGCGACGGCCATCTTCGGCGGCTTCACACCGGCCATCGCGACCGGTCTGATCGAGATGACGGGCGACAAGGGCGCTCCCGGTTTGTGGATGACGGCGGCTGCGATTTGCGGGCTGATCGCCACGCTGGTGCTGTACCGGCGGCAAGCGCCGCGGCCTTACGGCGTGCCGGCCTGAGCTGAAGCCCGCGTCAACGCGCGCCGAACGCGGTCTTGCCGAATACGGCCTGGTGCTCGCGAGGCGGTGCGCGCCAATACGGCGGCGGCGCTTCGACGGTCGCACCCAGTTCTGCCGCGGCATGCCAACCCCAGCGCGGGTCGTACAGCATCGCTCTGGCGAGCGCGACGAAGTCGGCCTGCCCGCTGGCAATCAAGTCCTCGGCTTGACGCGCCTCGGTGATCAGGCCGACCGCCATGGTCGTCACGCCCGTCGCCTCTTTGACCGCCTTGGCGAAAGGCACCTGGTAACCGGGACCAACGGTGATTTTCTGCAGTGGCGAGATGCCGCCCGAGGAGACGTCGATCCAGTCGACGCCGCGTGTCTTCAGCTCTTTGGCGAAGGCAATGGTCTGCCCTATGTCCCATCCACCTTCGACCCAATCGGTCGCAGAAACTTTCAGCCCGACCGGCTTGTCGGCGGGGAAAGCGGCACGGACCGCGTCGAACACTTCGAGCGGAAAGCGCATCCGGTTCTCGAGCGACCCGCCGTATTCGTCGTTGCGCCGGTTGCTAATGGGCGACAAGAACTGGTGCAGCAAATAGCCGTGCGCGCCGTGAATTTCCAGGCCGTCGATGCCGAGCCGCGCTGCACGTTTCGCCGTAGCGACGAAGGCATCGCGCACGCGCTGCAAGCCGGCGGAATCCAGCGCCAGTGATGCCGCTTCGCCTGCTTTCTGCGGCACGGCCGACGGTGCGTGCGGCACCCAGCCGTCCGGCGCGTCGGCTGGAATAAGTTGCCCGCCATCCCATGGCACGTGGCTCGATGCCTTGCGGCCAGCATGGGCGATTTGCATCACGACGGCCGTGTTCGAAACCTGTCGGATGGCGGCCAGCATGGGTACCAGTGCCGCTTCGGTAACGTCGTCCCACAGGCCGAGGTCACCCGGTGTGATGCGGCCGAGTGCCTCCACGGCAGTCGCTTCGATGATCAGCATGCCCGCCCCCGACAAGGCGAGGCCGCCGAGATGAATGAGATGCCATGCATTGGCTTGCCCGTCGGTCGCGGAGTACTGGCACATGGGAGAGACGACGATGCGATTGGGCACCGTGAGATCACGCAAGGTGAAAGGCGAAAAAAGGGCACTCACGAGCAAACTCCGGTAGGTAGGCGTTCCCAGCATGCCAACAATGCGGCCCCTCGACGCACCCGCCCTCAAAAGCCCCTGCGACAATCCCACGATGCCCTCCGCCTCCACCTTCGCACCTCTTCAAAACGACACGTTTTTGCGCGCCTGCTGGCGTCAGGCCACCGACCACACGCCCGTCTGGCTGATGCGCCAGGCCGGCCGTTATCTGCCCGAATACGTCGCCACCCGCGCACGCGCCGGCAGCTTCATGGGGCTTGCGACCAACGTCGACTATGCAACCGAAGTAACGCTTCAGCCGCTGGCCCGCTACCCGCTCGACGCCGCGATCCTGTTCTCGGACATCCTGACCGTGCCCGACGCGATGGGCCTTGGCTTGTCTTTCGAAGCAGGCGAAGGCCCGCGCTTTGCCCGACCGCTGCGTGACGAAGCCTCGATCGCCGCACTCGAGGTACCGGACATGGAAAAGCTCAGGTATGTATTCGACGCCGTGACGTCGATTCGCCGTGCGCTCGATGGACGCGTGCCGCTGATCGGCTTTTCAGGGAGCCCGTGGACGCTCGCCTGCTACATGGTCGAGGGCGCAGGCAGCAGCGACTATCGGATGGTCAAAAGCATGCTCTACGGTCGCCCCGACCTCATGCACAAACTGCTCGCGGTCAATGCCGACGCCGTCGCCGCCTACCTCAACGCCCAGATCGAAGCCGGCGCGCAAGCCGTGATGGTGTTCGACAGTTGGGGGGGCGTGCTGGCCGACGGCGCCTTTCAGGAATTCAGCCTCGCCTACACCGCGCGGGTGCTTGCCAAGCTGCGGCGCAACGGTGTCGACGGCACGCCGGTGCCGCGAATCGTCTTCACAAAGGGCGGAGGCCCGTGGCTGGAGGCCATGCGGTCGCTCGATTGCGAAGTGCTGGGGCTCGACTGGACGGTGAACCTCGGCAAAGCGCGCGCGCTGGCGGGTGAAGGCCAAGGGGCCAAGGCGCTTCAAGGCAACATCGATCCGAACGTGCTGTTCGCGCCGCCGGCGCAGATCGAGGCAGAGGTCGTGAAGGTGCTGAACAGCTTTGGCGTGCCGCACACTGACCGCACGACAACCGGCCCGACGCACATCTTCAACCTCGGTCACGGCATCAGCCAGTTCACGCCGCCGGAGCACGTTTCTGCGTTGGTCGATGCGGTTCATTCGCACTCTCGCATGGCGCGCAGTTCCCTGAAGAATTCGAAAGAACTGTGAGCGGCTGTAAGGCCGACCAAGCCAGTTCACACTTGTCAACCCTTAAAAACCACGAGCGCCGATTGACTTATGCACAAAAGTCTTGCTGCGGTGCGCAAAAACAGCGTGCGTGAAGTATTCCCTGCTACCAAAGCGATAGCGCTCCTAAGTCATTGATTCATATGGATTTCCAGATTTGCTTTTTTTGTGGGCATTCCAGCGAAGCCCTTGATTTGCGGGGCTCTGCGGCGTCTCAGGCAAGGATATCAACAAAGTTATCCACACAAACTCTGGATGATCTGCAAAGGACAAGGAAATCAACGACTTAACCCGTCTTGTTCAACTTCGCTTTAAGAAACACGCGTACCGGAGGCGGCCATGAACTGGCACGTTGAGGTGGCGGTGCAGACCCCGGCTCACAGTGCGCTGGGAGAACTTTTGACTTACGCAAGCTCCGTGCCGCTCGTCGCAGGCACCCTGGTCCGTGTGCCTTTTGGTTCACGCGAGGTGCTCGGCGTGGTATGGGGCCAAGCGCTGCCGGACCCGCAGCTGACACTCAAACCCGTGGGTGCCGCATTGGATGCCCTTGCGCCGTTGGGCGATGCGTGGCGCGATCTCGTGGCGTTCTCGGCGCGCTACTACCAGCGCTCGCTGGGTGAAGTGGCGCTGGCAGCGCTGCCGCCGCAGTTGCGCGATCTGAGCACGGCGCAACTTGCGCGGCGGCTCAAGCGCAAGGTGTCTGGCCGGGTCGATGTGCTGTCGGAAAGCGCCGAGAGCGCCGTGGCGCTCAGTTCCGAGCAGCAGACTGCGCTGACACGATTCGATGCGGAGGCCGGCCCGTTCCTGCTGTTCGGCAGCACCGGCAGCGGCAAGACCGAGGTCTATCTGCGCGCGGTCGCCGAGCTGCTGGTACGCAATGCCGCAGCGCAGGCGCTGGTCATGGTGCCGGAGATCAACCTCACGCCGCAGCTCGAAGCTCGCTTCAAGACACGCTTTGGCGCCGACGCCGTCGTGTCGCTGCACAGCGGCATGACCAACCCGCAGCGCCTCGCGAGCTGGCTGGCGGCGCACAGCGGCACGGCGCGCATCGTGCTCGGCACGCGGATGGCGGTGTTCGCGTCGATGCCGGGGCTGAAGCTCATCGTGGTCGACGAAGAACACGACCCGAGCTACAAGCAGCAGGAAGGCGCGCGTTATTCGGCACGCGATCTGGCCGTGTGGCGCGGCCAGCGTGAAGGCGCCAAGGTCATCCTCGGCTCGGCCACGCCGTCGTTCGAAAGCTGGCATCAGAGCCGCCCCGCGGAGGGCGACGACGCGGGGGGCCGCTATGTCCGGCTGGCGATGCCGTCGCGCATCGGCGCCGCAAGCAGAGGCAGCAGCGACGGTGGGGCCGGTGCAGGCGCCGGCGAACTGCCCACGGTTCGGCTGGTCGACATGAACCTGCAGCCGCCGAAAACGGTGCTGTCGGGCGCGCTGCTCGCCGCCATCGGCGAACGCATCGCGCGTGGCGAGCAGAGCATGGTGTTCCTGAACCGCCGCGGCTACGCGCCGGTGCTGGCCTGCGGCGATTGCGGCTGGAAAAGCGAGTGCCCCCACTGCAGCGCATACCGCGTGTTCCACAAGATCGACCGCACCCTGCGTTGCCACCATTGCGGCTTTACCGAGCGAGTGCCGCGCGCCTGCCCGGCCTGCGGCAACCCTGACATCGCGCCGGTGGGGCGCGGCACCGAAAGGCTGGAGGAACACCTGGCAGAGCTCTTCGCCGATGTGAAGCGACCGGATGGCAGCGCCGTTCGCATCGCGCGAATCGACGCCGACAGCACGCGCAAGGAAGGCGCGCTCGAATCGCAACTGGCGGCCGTGCATTCCGGCGAGGTCGACGTGCTGGTCGGCACGCAGATGATCGCCAAGGGCCACGACTTTCGCCGAATCACTTTGGTTGCCGCGGTGAACCCGGACGGCGCCTTGTTTTCCAGCGATTTCAGGGCACCCGAGCGTCTGTTCGGATTGCTGATGCAGTCGGCAGGACGCGCAGGGCGCGATGCCGCCTACCTCGCGGCGCAAGGCAGCCGCGCCGAGATGTGGCTGCAGACCTCGCACCCGCAGCACCCGTTGTTTGCAGCCCTGCGCCGGCATGACTACGCGGCGTTCGCTGCGTCGGAACTCGAGCAACGCCGCGCCGCCGGCATGCCGCCTTTCGCGTTCCAGGCGCTGTTGCGTGCCGACGCGCGGACGCAGGAGTCGGCGCAGGCCTTCTTGACTGCCGCGAGCACGGCGGCCGATGGGTTACCTGGCGCCGAACACGTGACCCGCTACCCGGCGGTGCCGCTCGCGATCCAGCGGGTCGCCAACGTGGAGCGAGCGCAGATGCTGATTGAGAGCGGCTCGCGAGCCGCGTTGCAACGCCTGTTGGCGGCGTGGCAGCCACTGTTGCAGACCGTGCGACGCAGCGCCGAGGGCAAAGGCGTGATCCGCTGGCTGGTCGATGTCGACCCGCAGCAGATCTGACTGGTTTCGGATCAGCCGGCGCGGCCGCAGCCGACGATCTTGAACTCGACACGGCGGTCCAGCGCATCGACCGCGTTGTCCGTTCCGCTGCCGATGAGGTTCTCCCGAAAGCCCATGCCGGCCGCGCGCGTTCGGTCGCCCAGCACGCCAGAGACGCCTGTCAGCCGCTGGCGGATGTAGCCGGCTCTTTGCAGCGACAGCGCATCGTTCAGCGACTCCGCGCCGGTGCGACTGGTGTGGCCGACGATGTCCATGCAGACGTTCGCTTGCGTACTGACCTGCGCGATGCGCGCGAGCCACAGACCGTAGGAACCGCTGACCTTGGGATCGGACCAGAACACGGTGGTGCCGGGGTTGAAAAGAAACTTCACCCCGAGTTGCTTGTTGGCGATGCCGAAAGCGACGATGTTCCCAAACGCCTTGTCGGCTTCGGCGGCGCGATCGAGCTTGACCGATGCAAGGTAGATCCCGCTCAGCACCCGAAGTTGCTCACCAGCGGGTGTCGCGTTGGCCAGGTTGTATTGATTCAGTGCGTCCTCATAGCGGCCCGCGTTGTAGGCGGTGCCGGCCTCGCTCACGATCGGCGCCACCGGCAAGCGTTGCACGTAATACGCGTCGGCAGGCTGCCCGGCCGGCGTGACGGTGGTGCGCGCATAGCCTTCGATGAGCTGGTCTTTGGGCAGCACCGGGCTGTCTTGTTCGAAAGCCAGCGGCGTGTTGTCGAGCTCGTCGTCGCGCAACACGGCCGACGATTGCGCGACCACCATGCCCTTGCGCAAATCGGTCAACGCAAGGTTGATCTGAAGTGCGCCGCGTGACTTGCCGGTCTGCCGTTGACGTGTGAGCGTGCCCGTCAAAAGATAAGTGGCCTTGTCGAGGTTAGCGCGTTGAAACGGCAGCAGCTCAAGCGATGCGTGCTTCGACCGGATGCGATCCGAAACACGGCTTTGCAGCAGCTGCGTCGATACGGTCTGCTGCCCGCTGTTCGCATCGATCATCGGATCAAGCACCACACCGCGGCGACCTGTGTCCAACATGCCCGACAACGATTGCGTTTGTGACACCAGCGTGTCGGTGACCTGCGCGACGGCCTGGTCGACACGTTGCGCTGCAGTCGTCGGTGCCGACTCGGTGCTGGCACAGCCTGCGATGGTCAAGCCGAGCATCAAGGCTACGGACAAGGACACTGCTTTGAGCCCGCGCAGCCGAGAAAAGGAGAGCACGGATACGGAAAAAGTCATGATCGACATTCGCTTTTAAGAAGAGAGGTATCGCCGGCTCGAAGTGGTCCGAGCGAAGCGGATTGAAGAAGCTCGCTGCATCTACTGCGAGAGGCGACGGTTGGATGGGCGGTTGCGCTGGCGGCCACCGCTTTTGCTTTGGCCGATGCGGTCGACGCCATTGAAAAAATCACCATGGGCTCCGGCAATGTCGACGCCTTTGACTCCGTGGCCAACCGGGTCGTTGCGGACGGCGCAGGTGGTGCGGCCTGGGCGGGAAGTCCAGGAAGCGGCGAGACCTCCGTGTGAGTGCGCGTGACCGCCTCGCGCATCTGCCTCAACTTCAACGCCTGCTTCTGCCCGAGTGCAGAGCGTGCTTCAGCGTCGGCATGGCGCGCCTGGAACATCGCGCCGCCGATGACGGCAGCGACCAGTGCGACGCAAAGCGCTGCGACCACGAAGTAACGTGCACTGCCCTGCCGCCGGACTCCGCCACGCGATGTGGCGGAGAGCGCGGCGTCGCTCGACCAGAGTGGGTCCATCTCACTCAGATCGAGCCGCGTCTCAGCAGTCGACTGCCATGCGCCTTGCTCGACCGGCTCGAGCGGGGCCGGGTAGGTCGGGTACGTCCCGTTGTTATCCGATGAGCTACCGGAGTTCGTCGATGGCGTTTCGGTTTCACGGCCATTCAGTTGCGCCCAGAACGCTTCAGCCGTTTGCGTTCGGTCTTGCGGTCGCAGCGCCAGTGCGTTGTCGATTGCGGCGAGAAACGGCATGCCGTACCGGCCTTTGGCCCGCTCTGAAATCGACACCAACCGGTCTTCCATCAAACGCTCGATCGCGGCCATCGGCCGCTCGCCGGTGACCGCTGCGTACACCACGCCCGCCAGTGCATACAGGTCGGTCCAGGGGCCTTGCTTCATTGACGGCGCCTCGCCGTATTGCTCAATGGATGCAAAGCCGAGCTGGCGCGCAGCATTGGGTGTCTGCGCGATATTGCCGATAACGCGGCGTGCCGCGCCAAGGTCGAGCAACACCGGGCCACTGCGCGAGACGATGATTTTTTCGGGCGCTACGTCGCGGTGCAGGCAACGCACCGCGTGCATCGCGGAAAGCCCGGCAAGCAACGGGTGCAGTAGATCGAGCAGCTGCTTTTCGTCCGGAGCGTGACCGAGATCGGCGAGCCACTGCGCCAGCGTCGGGCCTTCGTAGTACGGCATGGCCATATACGCCGTGTCATTGGCCTCCCACCAACGCAGCACCTTGACGACGGCCGGATGATCGAAGCGCGCGAGCGTCCGGGCTTCGTTGATGAAGCTGCGCAACCCCGACTGATAAAGGTCGACATGCCGCTCCGACTTGACGACCACCGCGGGCGATGCAGCCGACCGAGCAGCCAGCGCAGCCGGCAGGTATTCCCTGATGGCAATGCGCTCTCTTGAAGAAGGATCGAAGGCGAGGTAGACGATACCGAAGTCGCCTTCGGCGATTAGACCCGTGATCTCGTATTCGAACGGCTTCGTGCTCTCGGCCAATGCAGCAGCGCCCGCCCCGTTTTCCTCGATGCGATGCCGCGTCGACGTCATTGAACCCCCCTGTTTTGGGAGGCACTCTAACAGTGTCATGAATACCAAATAGCTACACGATTCGACACATTCAAGTTTGAATGTGAACCGCTGCAGACGTCCCGCCCAACCCTGTCGAGGTTTGTTTTTTGTCCGTTCTTCCTACGCCGCGAGAGGCGCTCGCGCCCTAATCTCTGGCGATGAAAAACCAGTCGATTCCAATGCCGAGACGCATGCTGCGTTGGGTCATGCCTTTGATGATTTCCCTGGCGCCTTGGTCGGCCCATGCGCAGGAAGACTCGAGCGCCGAGGGCTTGCGAGCGCAATACAAGACGATGACGCCGGCCCTGGCCAGCAATCCGTTTCATCGCAAGTTGGTGCTTCAGTCCGAGGAAGGCTCGGGCAAGCTGAGCGGCAATATCTATGCGGTGGTGGACCATCCGTATGCCGATGTCGCCAGTGCCTTCAAGCTGCCGGCCACATGGTGCGGTGTGCTCATGCTGCATCTCAATACCAAATACTGCGGCGTGCAGGGAAGCGGCGCCAGCCCGACGCTCAATGTTGCCGTCGGGCGCAAGTTCGATCAGCCTGTGGCCGACGCCTCACAAGTCAATTTCGTTTACTCGCTCAAGGCCGCGACAGCGGATTACCTCGACGTCAATCTGAATGCCGCGAGCGGGCCGATGTCGACGCGAGACTACCGCATCGTGCTCGAGGCAACGCCTATCGACGCCAGCACGACTTTCATTCATCTCGGCTATTCGTATGGCTACGGCGCGGCGGCCAAGATCGCGATGCAGGTCTACCTGGGCACCATCGGAAGTGACAAGGTAGGTTTCACCGTCACAGGCAAGAACGGCAAAGGCGAGCCCGATTACATCGGCGGCGTGCGCGGCGTGGTCGAACGCAACACCATGCGCTACTACCTCGCGATCGACGCCTATCTCGATGCGCCCTCGCCGCAGCAGCAGGACCAGCGTACCGCGGCTTGGTTCGATGCCACAGAGCAATACGCATTGCAGCTGCACGAGATGCCCAAGGACGACTACGTCGCGATGAAGAGGAGCGAGTACCGCCGACTGATTGCCAGGCAATAGGCCAGAGGCACGGAGCGGCAAGGAGGCGGGCATAGAGAGCAAGACTATGCGGGCGACGCAGCGCGAATGGCGGGTCGCCCTGGCGATCAAATAGTCTGCAAAATGAAGCGATGCCTTGACCCTGCTCAGCAAACCGTAAGCAGGCAGGTGTCTGATGTGTCGACTACCGGAGAACGCCGTGAAAACGCTGTCAGCCTTGTTGAGTGTCCTCGGTGCCCTCGCCGCCTTTGCGGTTGCCAGCACTGCATTTCCTGCGTCGGCGGCGGAGCTGGAACTTGAAGGTCCGCGCCTGCGCGTCAGCGGCATGCTCGACGGCAGTGCTACCAAAGCATTCATCGAGCACCTCGACACCGGAAAAGTTCGCGTTGTCGTCTTCGAAGACTCGTTCGGTGGCACCGCGGAGGCAGCCGAGATTTATGCCAAGGCCATCCGAGCCAGCGGCGTCAACACCGAAGCACGCGGCCAGTGTTACGCCGCCTGCGCCTACGCGTTTCTGGCCGGCAAGGAGCATCGCTTCGGCCGCGGGATACAGGTCAACGGCTTGCTGATTCCGGTCGCGATGCGGCCCAATCCCAGTGAGTTGCAAAGCCGTTGGCGCGGCGACGAAGCACAGAAAACGCTGGCGGAGTTCACCGCCGTTTCCTCGTCGAGGCCTGCGACACTGCCAGTGTCGACCTCCGACTCGCCGAGGGGTGCACTGTCTGCAACCACCGTCGCATCTCCCGCTACGGTCTCGTCCGCAGCCCCATCGGCGCCACGCGAAAATTGGCAGCCAGACCATGGGCTGCTGTTCAGTTCGACTCCGACGCTCTTCGGCCGCGTCTACAACACCTATTACTGCGATGGCTCGCAGGGCCGCGACGTTTCGAAGTGCGAGGCGTTGAGCGATGCCGACCCTTACAAGCTCGGCGTGTTGACGCCTTAGCGGTACAAGCAGTTACCAGTGGCCCGGGTCCGGCACAAAGCCGTACTGCGGGTTGCGTGGATTGGCCGGGAAAGGGCGAGGCCGGTCCGGCACATCGACGTCGGCCGGCAACACACCCATACGCACCAGATTTGCACGGCTGTCGTATCGCACGGCGATGACTGCTTCGGGCGCGCTTGCGGCCCGCTCGAAGCGCGTGTGCCCTACCACCGATTCTTCGCGTTGGCCATGCCCTGTGCCTAGCTTGGCTGTGCTGTCTGCGCTGAATTCGCTGGATGGGCCGGACGGCCCGGCAGAGGCTTTGGCCTCGCCACGCGTTTCCGGGACGGGCGATGCCGACGGCGCAGGTGCCTCTCGCACACTTCGCTCACGTCGCTCGCTGCGGCCATCCGACTCGCTGCGCTCGTTCTGCGCCGCCCCTTGATCGCTGCCGTCACGCCGCAGTGCCTGCCGGGGTGCCAACGGCATCGGTGCCGCCACGGACACCCGCTCACGAAACACCGCAATGCCGATCACGCCCACGTCGAGCGGCCGGCCCGTCCGCGCCGCATAAGACTGCGCCTGTGCGGTGAACTCGAAGGCGGCGATCTCGCGGTCTGTCTTACGCCAGCCATCGATCTGGCCTGCGTCGAGCGGGCCGAGCACATAACCGTTCTGCTGCCAGCCCGCGGTCTGCCCCGTCAGAACGTTGACTCCGTCGACCGCCATCACGACAAGCACGCGCTCGCGTCGCAAGTTGCGAATGCGAAGCCCGTATCGCGCACCCGGCCGGCCAGGCACATAGCGCTCACCGCCGCTCGCATAGACCGGAAGCGATTGGCCGGTGTCGCGGTCGACCACTTCGAGTTGCAACCAGCGGCCGCCCGTCGTCGTCGATGCGAGCGGCGCTGAGCTCGACCAGCTCGGCCCGGCGCAGGCGTCCAGAAACGCCATGGCCGGCAACGCCAGCAACAAACGCCGCCTCAGTGCAGGAAGGTCGATAGAACGGGCCATGGAAGTGCTCCTGAAGAACGGTCGAAATTGAACCGTCCGACTTCTACGGCCGACGCGCAGCAATGGGGTTAAGTGCCGGTCAATCGGTGTCCAGACCCAACGAACAGGATGTCAGCGAATCCATGCGACCGCGAGCGGAAAGCTGAAGAATGCCGCCACCGTGGTCCACAGAATGATCCGCGCAATGCGCCCGTTGTCTGCGCCGAAGCGCTCAGCCAGCATCGCCACATTGCTTGCGCTCGGCAAGGCCGCGACCAGCACGATCGCCGCCAGAGCCATCGGGCTGATGGGCAAACCCAGCGCCATCGCTCCGCGCGCCACCGCATAGACCAGCAGCGGATGCACCACCAGTTTGACGATGACCACAGGAAGCACATCACCGATGCGTGACAGGCCACGGTGCGGCGCTTCGGGAAATTGCAGGGCGTGACCGCGGCTCAACAAAGCCGAGCGCGCCAGCACCGCGCCGATAGTGAACAGCGCCGCAGGCGAGGCGGCATCGGCCAGCATCGCAATCGTGTCCGTAATGGGCGCGGGCAATTTGAGTTGCACCGCAGACACCAGCGCGCCGAGCAGGATGGACCACGGCAGCGGATTGACCGACATGCCGCGCATCGCCTGACGGACCGCTTTGGCCGCACCGTGGTCGTCGGCGCCGTCGAGCCGCGACAACGCGATGCACACGGACGACGTCACCAACGTATCGAAGGCGATCGTGATGATGACCGGCCCCGCCACCTGCGGCCCGAACAGCGCAGCCAGCAATGGCACACCCATGAACCCGGTGTTGGGAAAAGCCGCTACAAGCGCTCCGAAGGCCGCGTCGTTCCATCCGATGCGTGCACTCCGCGTACCGCACACCACGGCACCGACCACGATCAGCGCACACACGCCCCACACCAGCGCAACGCTGCCGTCGAGCAACTGGGCGATGGGCGTGCGGGCGCCGAAGCGAAACAGCATGCACGGCAACGCGAAGTAAAGAACGAAGGTGTTGAGGCCCGGAATGGCATCCAGCGGCAGCACCCGACCACGGGCTGCCGCATAGCCAGCTGCGATCAGCGCGAAGAACGGAAAGGTGACAAGAAAAATCTGCAGCACGCGGCGATTGTCGGGGCTGCCGGTGCCGCTGCTGGTGGCCCGTATCATTCATCGCTTTCCGCTCACAGCCCCGCTGGCCGACCCGCTAAGTACCCTGCCCCCATGTCATCCGGTCTCAATCTCGCGCAACAGGAAGCGGTCAACTATCTGCACGGGCCGTGCCTGGTGCTGGCCGGTGCCGGCTCCGGCAAGACCCGGGTCATCACGCACAAGATCGGACGGCTCATCGAAACCGGCATGGCGCCGAACCGCATCGCGGCCATCACCTTTACGAACAAGGCCGCTACCGAAATGCGCGAACGCGCCAAAGGGCTGATCGGGCGTGACGCAAAGAAGGTCGTGATCTGCACCTTCCATGCGCTGGGCGTTCGCATGATGCGGGAAGACGGCGCAGTGCTCGGCCTGAAGCCCGCCTTCAGCATCCTCGACAGCGACGACGTCACCAAGATCCTCAAAGATGCCGGCGGCACCACCGATGCCGCGACCGCGCGCATCTGGCAGTGGACCATCAGCAAGTGGAAGAACATGGGCCTCAATGCGGCTCAGGCTGAGGCCATCGCCGTGGACGACAACGAGCGCATCACCGCCAAAGTGATGGGCCGCTACGAAGAGCGGTTGTCGGCCTACCAGAGTGTCGACTTCGACGACCTGATCGGTATGCCGCTCAAGCTGCTGCAGCAACACGCCGATGTGCGCGCCAAGTGGCAAGCCACGCTGGGCCATGTGCTGGTCGACGAATACCAGGACACCAACGCGACTCAGTACGAAGTGCTGAAGGCGCTCGTCGGCGCGGGCGGGCGCTTTACCGCGGTAGGTGACGACGACCAGTCGATCTACGGCTGGCGCGGCGCGACACTGGACAACCTGAAAAAGCTGCCGATCGACTATCCGACGCTCAAGGTCGTGAAGCTCGAACAAAACTACCGCAGCACATCCGGCATCCTGCGTGCGGCCAACAACGTGATCGCGCCGAATCCGAAGCTGTTCCCGAAAACGCTGTTCAGCGAACTGGGCGAAGGCGAACCGGTGCGCGTGGTCGATGCCGACAGCGAGGCGCATGAAGCCGAACGCGCAGTGGCGCGCATCCAGAGCCTGCGCGCCGGCGAAACCATCACGCAAAGCTCTACCGGCACGCAGCACCTGGAGTGGCGCAACTTCGCGGTGCTGTATCGCGCCAATCACCAGGCACGCGTGTTCGAGCAAGCGCTGCGCAAAGCCAACATTCCCTACAAGGTGTCGGGCGGGCAGAGCTTCTTCGATCGGGCCGAGATCAAGGATCTGTGCGGCTGGTTCCGGTTGTGGGTCAACAACGACGACGATCCGGCGTTTCTGCGCGCAGTGACGACGCCCAAGCGCGGCATCGGCCATACGACGCTGGCCAGCCTGGGCACCTTCGCGAGCCAATACAAGCTGAGCTTGTTCGAGGCGCTGTTCAGCCCGTCGTTGCCCAGCGTCATGGCCAAGCGCGCGCATGAGCAGTTGCACGAGTTCGGCCGCTACATCAACGACCTCGAATACAAGGCGCGCCGCACCATGGGCGCCGCAGATTCGCGCGCTTTCATGACCGAGTGGCTGAAAGAGATCGACTACGAGAAGCACTTGTACGACGGTGAAGACAGCGAGCAGGTCGCGGCTGCACGGTGGACCAACGTGCTGGAGTTCTGCGACTGGATGTCGGCCCGCGCCGGCGGCGAGATCGACGATGCGTCGGGCGCGACGGTCGAGAGCGAACGCAAGAGCCTCCTCGAAGTGGCACAGACCATCTCTTTGCTCTCGACCATCAGCGAACGCGAGAAGGACCAGAACGTCGTCACGCTGTCGACGCTGCATGCATCCAAGGGTCTGGAGTGGCCGCACGTCATGCTCGTCGGCGTGACCGAAGGGCTGCTGCCCTTCAAGCTCGATGATGACAACGGCAAGCAGGAAAAGATCAGCGAGAGCACGTTGGAGCGGCTGCAGGAAGAGCGCCGGCTGATGTACGTCGGCATCACGCGTGCACAACGCACGCTGGCCGTGAGCTGGACCAAGAAGCGCAAGAAAGGCCGCGAGATGATCGCCGGCATTCCGAGCCGCTTCATCGCTGAAATGGCGCTCGACAAGACCACCGCCAAGGAAGATCCGCGCGAGAAGCTCAAGGCCCTGCGTGCCGAGTTCGCGCGCAAGGCACTGGACAGCGCAGCCGCTGCAGCAGCCGCCGCCGCTGCGCCATGAGAGCTTTGGCTGCCACCTTGTTGCTGTCAGGCTGCATCGCCTCAACGACCGCTATGGCAGATAGCGGATCAGGCACGTGTCCTGCAAGTGCGAGCGACATGTCGACCGAAATGCTCTACGGCACCTGGCAAGTCCGCTTCGACGATGCGCCCGCGATAGCCATCGTCACGCTCGGCAAGCACCCGGACTACGACGGTGTGCGCGGCACGATCACGCGCGATGGCGCCCGAAGTGGCGACGCTGCTTTGCGCTCGGTAGCGCAACTTGCAGGCGACATCGACGCCGAAGGTCAGCTTGCAATCGACGAATCGCAAGACGGGCGCAGCATCAGCGGCGTGTGGGACGGCACGCTGCAGCCCGGCTCTTGTGGCGAGGAATTCAGGGGGACGTGGCGCAACGTCGCCGACGAGAGCACGCATCCGTTCGTGCTCCACAAGACCGGCACATATCGATGATCGCAAGGACAGCAATGACTTCAAACATTCGTACGCTCGCCGCGCTGCTGGCCCTATTTGGCTTCGCAGGCGCAAAGGCGCAAGCTGCGGACAAGCCACCGAGCCAACTCGCCAGCGCGCAACTCACCTGGCAGCAGTGCAGCGCGCTGGGGGCGAGCAACGACGCACGGCTCGCGTGCTACGACCGTTGGGCTCAGCAGCAGACTCTGCCACCGACGTCCGTACCGACCGCGCCGCCCGTGCTGGCCACGACACAGCCGGCCACCCCCGTCGATGCGTCCATACCGGCAACCCGCGTGGTGTCGGTCAGCACCGAAGAAGGTTGCCGCGACCGCCAATATTCCGAGCTGTCGCGCTTCTGGGAGTTGGAGAACGGCAGCGACTGCGGCACCTTCGTGTTCCGTGGCTATCGCCCGATCAATGTCTCGTTTTCAGCGGCCAGCGACAAGCTGGAAATCCCGACGTCACCGGCCGAAGGTCACACCGGCACCGCGACCGCGTACCAGGCCAACGAGATGCGCATCGGCGTCTCGATCAGAACCAAACTGGCGCAAGGCCTGCTGACGCAAAACGATCCACAAAAAAAGGATTCGCTCTGGTTCGGCTACTCGCAGCAATCGACCTGGCAGATTTTCAACAGCGAGCTGTCGCGCCCCTTTCGCACTACCGACCATGAGCCTGAGCTGATGTACGTCTACCCCACCGACTTCGCCTTACCCGGGGGGTGGAGATGGCGCTATGCCGGCCTCGGTCTGGTACACAACTCGAATGGCCAGAGCCTGCCGCTGTCGCGCAGCTGGAACCGTACGTACCTGATGGGCGGCATGGAATTGGATGACCGCTTTACCGTCACCGGCCGCATCTGGAAGCGCATCAACGAGAGCGCCCAGAGCGACGACAACCCGGATATCGAGAACTTTGTCGGTCGCGCTGAGATCACCGGCCGCTGGAACTTGAATCGCGACAACACGCTCGGCGTCACGGTGCGCAACAACCTGCGCGACAGTGGCCGCGGGTCGGTGCGCTTCGAGTGGCTCAAGGCCATCGGCGATCCGACCAGGAGCAACCTGCGCTTTCATACGCAGCTGTTCCATGGGTACGGCGATACGCTGGTCGACTACAACCGCAAACGCACTGTGCTGAGCATCGGCCTGAGCCTGGTCGACTTCTAGCGCAACCCTAGCGTACCGGCGCCGGCGCTGAACTCCAGCTCGGGTCGATGCGGCCCGGCAAGCCCAGCTGCTTGTCGACATGCAGTTCGTGATTGATCTGCTCCAGCAAATGTCCGAGGCGAATGGCCTCGGGACGCGCGGATGCAGCCCCGGTTTCGAGCAAGCGCATCTGCTCGGCGAAAGCCTCGGTCAGCTGCACCCATGCATCGAACGACGCGCTGACACTGCTCGATGGCATGTGCGGCACCGTCGTAGTGCCCATCGCATCATCGACGGAATAGTCCGCAGCAAAACCATCGTCGTTCATGGCTTGGAGTCTCCGTCTGAATGTTGCAAGCTTGAGTTACTCTTGTAGACCCGCAAGTTGAATCGGTCTGTACGCAAGCGAACGTGCGTGCAGCACGAGGGCACGTGCAATGACAAACGGTTTCGCGGCGCCTATCGACCGGCCTCATACTGTCCGTTCGCTTCGAAACGGCATTCGCGACACGGCCTGCAACTGCTGGCTCCTCCCCCTTTCGGAGGCGCCAGCAACCGAAAGCCTTCTTGCCCACTTCGTCGAATCAAATGATCGAGCGGCTGCCGCGCGCCGCCCGTTCCAGGCTCATCGCAATCTGCGAACCGCACCCGCTGGTACTGTCCGAAGTCCTTTGCGAAGCCAAAACGTCCACGCGTCACGTTTACTTTCCGACGGAGGGCTTTATCTCGCTGGTGTCCGTCATCGATGGGAACCAAGGCATAGAGGTCGGAATGGTCGGACAAGAAGGCATGCTGGGTGCGCATCTGGCGCTCGGCGTGGCTTCGCAGCCTCTGCACGCGCTGGTACAAGGTACCGGGTCGGCATTGCGGATCAATGCTCGCGCCTTTCGCGCCGAGCTGAGCCAAAGCCCGGCGTTGCAAAGCGCGGTCTTTCGTTATCTCCATGTGCTGATGGCTCAGCTCGCTGTATCGACCGCCTGTGTGCGCTTTCACTCCGTGCAACCAAGATTGGCCCGTTGGCTCTTGATGAGCCAGGACCGAGCAGCCTCGGACGGTTTTCGTGTCACGCATGAATTTCTGGCCTACATGCTCGGCGTTCGAAGGGTGGGAATCACTTCTGCAGCGAGCGCATTGCGGCGCGATGGGCTGATCAGCTATCACCGTGGTGACGTGACAGTGCTCGATCGCAAAGGCCTGGAAGCCGCTGCCTGCACTTGCTATGCGGCGGATTGCCGGTCTTACGCAGCTGTCATGGGGTGAGGCGGCCCGCCACTGCGGCCCGCATAAAAAAACGGATTGCGCTGACGCGCAATCCGTTGATTTCAATTTGGTGGCCTGGGGCGGAATCGAACCACCGACACGCGGATTTTCAATCCGCTGCTCTACCAACTGAGCTACCGGGCCATACACACAAGCTCTTGCAAGCTCGAATGCAGCCTCAAATTATACCGCGCTGCGGCGGCCCCTAGAAAGGTCGACGCCAAGTTGTTTGAGTTTGCGATAGAGGTGCGTGCGTTCAAGGCCGGTCTTCTCGGCAACTCGCGTCATGGAACCGTTTTCCATGGCGAGGTGAAATTCGAAGTACGCCTTTTCGAAGCCGTCGCGTGCGTCACGCAATGGGCGGTCGAGGTCGAAGCTTTGGTTCGATTGGGGGCCTGGGTCCGTAGCTGGGATGTGCAGGGGGGGCGGCACCATCGTGCTGTCACTCACAGTGGTCAGCGCTGCAGCGAAGCTGCTCGATGCGGCAGCCGGCACCACGTTCGCAGCAGCCCGACGTGCGCTCTCGCGAGCGAGACCCTGTTCGACTGCCTTGAGCAGCTTCTGCATCGTGATCGGCTTTTCGAGGAAAGCGAACGCGCCGATGCGGGTAGCGTCCACTGCCGTGTCGATGGTCGCGTGGCCGCTCATCATCACGACCGGCATGCTGAGCAAGCCAGCTGTCGACCACTCCTTCAAGAGCGTGACGCCATCGGTGTCCGGCATCCAGATGTCGAGCAGCACGAGATCGGGCCGAGCGCGCAGCCGTGCGGCGCGCGCCTCGGCTGCGTTCTCTGCGAGTTCCACGTTGTGGCCTTCGTCATTGAGAATTTCGAAGAGCAGGTCTCGTATGCCCAGCTCGTCGTCGACCACGAGGATATTTGCCATGAATGCTTGTTTACTGCGCCGGTATGAGGCCCGCTCGCCAAAGAAAGACTTTGCGTCTTCGGTGTGAGCGACCGCTATTGCGGATCGCCTGCCAACGCGAATGATAACGAGACTTGCGCTCCTGCTACAGCTCCGTCGGACACGCGGTTGCTCAGCTCGATGCGCGCACCGTGTTCATCGGCGATTTTCTTGACCACCGCGAGCCCGAGACCGGTGCCTTTGGTCTTGGTCGTGACATAGGGTTCAAACGCTCTTTTCAGGATGTTCTCGGCGAAGCCCGGCCCACTGTCCTGCACCGTCAATCGCACCCGTTGGCCGGAGTCGGAAAGGCGCGTGCGAATGCTGATCTCGCCGGCGCGACCGAGACTGTGGGCAGCCGTTTCCGCCGCGTCCTGAGCATTTTGTAAAAGGTTGTGAATCACCTGCCGAATCTGTTGTGCATCGCCTCGAATCGGCGGGCAACGCGGGTCGAGTTCGGACAACACGGCGATAGGCGCGTTCTCGGCACCATACAGTTGGAGCACGTCGCCGACGAGTGCGTTGAGATCGACCGCCTTGAGGTCTGCAGCGGGCAGGCGGGCGTAGTCACGAAACTCGTTGACCAGCCGCTTCATCGCGTCGACCTGGTCGACGATGGTCTTGACCGATTTGGTGAGGATCGCCTGTTCAGGCGCTGCCACCTTGCCAGACAACTTCATCTCCAGCCGCTCTGCCGACAGCTGAATCGGCGTCAACGGATTCTTGATTTCATGTGCCAGCCGCCGCGCCACCTCGCCCCATGCCTGCGCGCGCTGTGCCGACACGATTTCGGAGATGTCGTCGAACACCAGAAGCCGAGCGGCGCCCGGCAGCTCCGCCCCCCGCGCCACGAGATTGATGGCGTCCTGCGACAGGCCGTTGCCCGAAGCGTGCAACTCGAAAGCATGCTGCCAATGGTCCAGCCCATGCTGCAGGCGCTCGACCTGGAAGTCGTCGAACTGCTGCTGCACGTCTTGCCCAAACTCGGTCAGGCCCGGCACTTCGCTCAGCAAGCGACCTTCGAATGCGGCCAGCGGCGCCCGCAGAACACGCGTGGCGCCGGGGTTGATCGAGAGCATCGTGCCCCTCGCGTCCAACACGATCACGCCCGAGGTGAGGTTGTCGAGAATGGTCTGGAGATTGGCCCGCGCGGCGTCGAGCTGCCCCATCGTCTTTTCGACCGCGCCGCGGGCGTCCGACAGCTGTTGCGTCATGACGGCGAAAGAGCGCGTCAGCCCACCAAGCTCGTCCCTGCCTTGCAACACTGCGGTCGGTCGCAGATCGCCAGCTGCGACCTGCCTCACGCCGTCGGCCAATACCAGCAATGGTCGCGCCAGCTGGGTGCCGAACAGCACCGCCAGCAGCACGGCGCCGAACACCGCCAGGAACAGACTGAGCGTGAGCGTACCGATGTACATGCGCCGAAGGCCCTCGCGCGCCAGCGCTCGCTCCTGGTATTCGCGGTTGGCTTCCTGCACCGCCAGCGCGTTGGCAACGACGGCGGGCGGCAGAGGTTGCGTCACTTGCAGGTAGCGAGGCTCGGTATTGAAATCGAAGCCCGGTCGCTGGACCAGCGCCAGGGCACGAATGGTGGCGGCGGGTGGCGCATTGGTGCCCGGTGCCGGCACTTCGTCCAGCCCTTCGATGTGCGCGATCGGTCGATCGGCGCGCACCTGTCGAAACTGCTGCTGCGTCGGTCGCTCGGGACTGAGCTGAAAGCGCGAGGCGCCGGCACTGGCGACCAGTTGCCCGGTGCCCGTCCAGAGCACCACGTCGCTGGCGCCCAACTGGTCGCGAATACGCTCGAGCAGCAGGCCGGCGCTCGCATCGGATACCTCGGCGAGTTGGCTACTGGCGACGCGTGCTTTGGAAGCGAGCTCGTCGGACAAGGAATCGAGCGTGGCACGGCCGAGGTTCAGCCCGGCGTCGAGCGCGCCCTCTACCTTGACGTCGAACCAGCTTTCGATCGACCTTGCGACGAATTGATAGGACACCACGTACACCAGCGCGCCCGGTACGACGCCAACGAGCGCGAAGATGGCCGCCAGCTTGATGAGCAACCGGCTGCCGAACTTGCCCTGCTGCAACCGGCGCAACAGCCTGAAAGCGACCCAACCGATCACCAGCACCAGTAGCGCCGCGACCACGACGTTAATCCCGAAGAGGCGCGCGTAGTTCTGCTCGTAGAGCGCGCGGTTGTTGGTCGCCTGCGCAAGCAGGAAGATCAGCACCAAGCCGATGGCCGCAACCAGTGCGACCCCTACGCCGACGGCCCAGCGCACGGCGCGCGAACGGCGCGCAGCGGGTGACGACGCGCCGCCGCGAGGGCCGCCATTTCCGCTACTCACTTCAGTTTCTCCAGTGCCAGGCGCGCGCTGCGTTCGACCACGATGTTCCAGTCGGCCTGCCCCGCCACGCCGATCTGGAACGGCCGCGGAAGTTGCGTGGTGTCGAGCCTGAAACTGAACTGCACGGGCTGCGTCGCCTCGTCGCCAACCTCGCTCCGGTCGGCCAGCCGAAGCCTTCCGACGCGTTTGATCGCGTCCAGAGCTTCGGGCAGGCTGTCGAAGTTCTGGTTCAAGGACACGCCCAAACCCGCATTCGCGATAGGCACCGACGACACGTTGAGCCGCCAGCGCCGGCTGAGTGGCTGGTAAGCCAGCCGCATGTGGCGCGTGGCCGACCCGACCTTGCGATCCGCCCAGTACCAACGCTCACGATAAAGCTCCGCGTCGACCACGAAATAGATAGCGATACCTTTGTCGAGCACCTCACCGACGCCCAGGGGCAGTTCGAACTGGACCTGCGCGGTCAAATAGATGCCGTCGTCGGCCTCCTCCAGCCGCATTTGAGTAATGGAGGCTTGGGGCGAGTCGGCCAAGGCGGGCTTCGTCACACCTGCCAGCGTGCCAATGACAAGCAATGCTGCGAGCGCGACGATCTGACGCCGGCGCATCGGCAAACCGACCGCTGCCAGAGCGCGCAACTCAGCCGGTGCGCTTTTCGAGCAGGGCGTAGAAGAAACCGTCGTGTTCACCCAAGGCATTGTCCGGGACGGCATGGGCAATCCCGGCGCTTTGGGGTAGCAAATGGCCGGGCGAAGGTCGCAATCGGGCGTCGGTGTTGTGCGCAAGAAACGCATCGATCTGGTGCGAGCCCTCTTCACGAAAAACCGAACAGGTGCAGTAGACAAGACGTCCTCCAGCCCGCACCAGCGGCCAGAGTGCGGCCAGCAGCTGGGCTTGCTGGGCCGCCAGCTGCTCGATGTCGCTCTCACGGCGCAGCCATCGGACGTCCGGATGGCGACGCACGATGCCCGACGCCGTGCAAGGCGCGTCGAGCAGGATGGCATCGAATGGCGTACCGTCCCACCAATTTTCCGGTCGCGCAGCGTCGGCCACGACGATATTCGCCTGCAATCCGAGCCGCGTCAGCGTTTCCTGGATACGGCCAGTGCGCGCGGCGTCGATTTCGAGCGCGGTGACATCGAGGCCGCGTCCACGGTCGAGCTCCAGCAGGTGCGCAGTCTTGCCGCCGGGCGCGGCGCAGGCGTCGAGCACTCGCAGACGCGCCCCGGACGCCAGATCGAAGCCTTCGAGCAGCAGCGGCGCGGCGAGCTGCGCGGCGGCGTCCTGAACCGACACTTCGCCTTTGGCAAAGCCGGGCAGTTGCAGCACAGGTCGCGCGCGGCCCAATTGCACGCCGCTCGTGCCCACGGCCTTGGCGGTCTGCCTGTCGGCTGTCAGGGCGACCAGGTAGTCGGCAACCGACGTCTTGCGGAGATTGACGCGCAACGTCAGCGGCGCTTGCAGGTTGTCGGCCGTAAGCACGCGCTGCCAATCGCGCGGATGGTCGCGCCGCAGCCGCTCAATCCACCAGCGCGGATGGTTCCACTGCGCGACCGGCTCGCGTTCCGTCACCTCGACCAGCTCGTCGCGCTCTCGCAGAAAGCGCCGCAAGCAGGCGTTGATGAAGCTCGCTTGGGCACGCGTGGCGGGGTTGCGCTTGGCGGCCTCGACGGCTTGATCGACCAAAGTAAAGGGCTCGTACGGCGCACGGCCAACGTCCCACGCCAAAGCCAATGCGGTGCAAAGCAGCGCGTCGGCGGCCGGTGGTGGCGTGCGTTTGGCGAGGTGCCGACGCAGCGCCTCGGCGCGCCCGAGCCATCGCAGCACCTGGAAGCCGAGCGCCTGCACGCCGGGCCGCATGGCGGTCTCCACATTTTCGAAGGCGACGGAGCCGGACACGCCGCTCCGGATGGCGGCCAGGGCCATCGCTGTCAGCTGCAATTGGCGCCAAAGCGGCGGCTGGTTCGGCGCAGTGCCGCTGGAGGGGTCTGTGAGATCGGGCAAGTTGCCGCCATGGTAACGGGGCGCGCGAGCTGCCGCCGCTGCGGCGAGGTCCAAGGCGTCAAAGCAAGGGCGCCGCCGGACGCAACCGCGTGATCCAGGCGATGAGCACAGGGGGAAACTGCCGAATGGCAGCGTTGTATTGCGCAACGGCCGTGTTGAACTGCCCGCGCGCAATCTCCGCTGCAGCCGATGGTTCCGGCCATGCAATGAAGCGGCTGAGAAATGGTGATGACGGCGCTTCGTCGACGCCCTTCAGAGGCGCAGGTCGCGACAGCGTGCCCTCGGCATCGAAGCTGACGACATCGTCGGGATGCAGGCGCTGCCATGCCGACAGCATGACGTTAAGGGCCGTCCCGAGCGCGTCGATGCGCTCGGGGTCGAGCGGGCGCATCCGCGTCGCTGCCAGCAGTGTGGTGAGCTGCGTGGTGGCTGCCAGCAAAGACTCCGCCCCGACGGCCGCGTTGGCCTGGACGAACTCGAGTTGCCGCAGCAATGCGGCGTCGAGGATCGCATACGCCTGGAAGGCCGCAGAACGCAGCCTGACCATCCGGTTGTAGGCACCGACGAACCAGAACAGCAACAGCGCACAGCCGATCCAGAAAGCCAATGAATCAGGGGCCGCACTCATCGCCGGAACAGAATGAAAAACGCCCTCCGTCCGCAAGCGGAGGGAGGGCGTCGGATACCGGTCATGCCGGCATGCTAACGCGCGGTAGCGCGTGGGGCCGATTACTCGGCTGCGGCGCCTTCGCCCGCGTCGGCCGTCGCAGTGTCGTCGCTGGAATTGCCAGCCAGTTCGGCCGCTTCCGAATCGGCGATCGCGCGGCGCTCTGCCTCGTCCATGGCGTCCTTGACCTTGCGTGCCTGGTGGTACGCCATGCCGGTGCCTGCGGGAATCAGGCGGCCGACGATGACGTTTTCCTTCAGGCCGCGCAGTTCGTCGCGCTTGCCCATGATGGCCGCTTCGGTCAGCACGCGCGTGGTTTCCTGGAAGGAAGCCGCGGAGATGAACGAGTCGGTCGACAGCGATGCCTTCGTGATACCCAGCAGCAGGTTGGTGAACGTCGCGGGGATCTTGTCAGCGGCGCGCAGGGCGTCGTTGGTGTTGAGCATTTCGCTGCGTTCGACCTGTTCTCCGGAGATGTAGTTGGTGTCGCCGATGTTGTCGACAACGACCCGACGCAGCATCTGGCGAACGATCACCTCGATGTGCTTGTCGTTGATCTTCACGCCTTGCAAGCGATACACGTCCTGCACTTCGTCCACGATGTAGCGCGCGAGTTCTTCCGAGCCCAGCAGGCGCAGGATGTCCTGCGGATCGGCCGGTCCGTCGACCACAGACTCGCCCTTGTTCACCACCTGGCCTTCGTGGACCAGGATGTTCTTTTCCTTCGGCACGAGGTCTTCATAGACGCCGCCTTCGGGATCGGTGATCTGCAGGCGAATCTTGCCCTTGGTCTCTTTACCGAACGACACGGTACCGGTCATCTCGGCCAGCATGCCCTTGTCCTTCGGTGAACGGGCTTCGAACAGCTCCGCCACACGCGGCAGACCGCCGGTGATGTCGCGCGTCTTCTGACCTTCGACCGGAATGCGCGCCAGCACTTCGCCAGGGCCCACGTCCTGGCCGTCGCGGATCTGGACCAGTGAGCCGATCGGGAAGCCGATCGTCACCGAGTGGTCGGTGCCGGGGATCTTCACTTCGTTGCCCGTGCCGTCGATCAGCTTGACCTGAGGACGAACCACCTTGGTGGCACCGCGACGCTTCGGATCGATCACGACCAGGGTCGACAGACCGGTCACTTCGTCGACCTGCTTGGCAACCGTGAGACCTTCTTCAACGTTCTCGAACTGGGTCTTGCCGGCGAACTCCGTAATGATCGGGCGCGTCAGCGGGTCCCAGTTGGCGAGCACATGGCCAGCCTTGACTTGCTGATCCGCCTTCACCGCCAGGATGGCGCCGTACGGCACCTTATGACGCTCGCGCTCACGGCCATGCTCGTCGTGAATCACGATTTCGCCCGAACGCGAGATGACGACCAGATCGCCCTTGCCGTTGGTCACGTAGCGCATCGTGGCGTTGAAACCGATCGTGCCGTTGGACTTTGCTTCGACGCTGGAAGCGATCGCCGAACGCGATGCCGCACCGCCGATGTGGAAGGTCCGCATCGTCAGCTGCGTGCCGGGTTCGCCGATCGACTGCGCCGCGATCACACCGACAGCTTCGCCGATGTTGATCAGGCCGCCGCGACCGAGATCTCGTCCGTAGCAGGTGGCGCAGATACCAAAACGCGTTTCGCACGTGAGCGCGGTCCGCACCTTGACTTCGTCGACGCCTTGCGCCTCGAGCACTTCGATGTTGTCCTCGTCGAACATCTCGCCGGCCTTCAGCAGCACCGAACGATTTTCCGGATGCAGCACGTCTTCGGCCGCCGAACGACCGAGGATTCGGTCCCGCAACGATTCGATGGTTTCACCGCCTTCGACGATGGCGCGCATGAGGTAACCACCGTGCGTACCGCAGTCCTGCTCGATGACCACCAAGTCTTGCGTCACGTCGACCAAACGACGCGTCAGGTAACCCGAGTTGGCCGTCTTCAATGCCGTATCGGCCAGGCCCTTACGGGCACCGTGGGTGGAGATGAAGTACTCCAGCACGTTCAGACCTTCGCGGAAGTTCGCGGTGATGGGCGTTTCGATGATCGAGCCGTCGGGCTTGGCCATCAAACCGCGCATGCCGGCAACCTGGCGAATCTGCGCAGCGGAACCGCGAGCGCCCGAGTCGGCCATCATGTAGATCGAGTTGAAGGACTCTTGCTCGACGTCCTTGCCATGGCGATCGATGACGCGCTCTTTCGAGAGCTTGGACATCATGACCTTCGACACTTCGTCGCCCGCCTTGCCCCAGATGTCGACCACCTTGTTATAGCGCTCGCCAGAGGTCACCAGACCCGAGACGTATTGCTGCTCGATCTCTTTCACTTCCTTGGCCGAGCGCTCAATGATGCCGTGCTTTTCGGCGGGCACCAGCATGTCGTCGATGGCGATCGAGATACCGGCTTTGGTGGCGAGACGGAAACCGTTCTGCAACAGCTTGTCGGCGAACACCACTGTCTCTTTCAAACCGCACTTGCGGAACGAGACGTTGATGAGCTTGGAAATTTCTTTCTTCTTCAGCGCCTTGTTGATGTTCGAGAACGGCAGGCCCTTCGGCAGGATCTCGGACAGCAACGCACGGCCTACGGTCGTGTCGACGAGCGAGGTCGACGCGGTGAATTCGCCGGTTTCCTTGTCCTTGGCGTACTCGGTGATGCGCACCGCCACGCGGGCGGTCAGCTCGACCACGTCGGCGTCGAGTGCACGCTGAACTTCGCCGATGTCGGAGAAGATCAGGCCCTCGCCCTTGCCGTTGATGCGGTCGCGGGTCGTGTAGTACAGACCCAGCACCACGTCTTGCGACGGCACGATCGATGGTTCGCCGTTGGCCGGGAACAGCACGTTGTTGGAGGCCAGCATCAAGGTGCGGGCTTCCATCTGCGCTTCAACCGACAACGGCACGTGGACGGCCATCTGGTCACCGTCGAAGTCGGCATTGAAAGCCGCGCAAACGAGTGGGTGCAGCTGGATCGCCTTGCCTTCGATCAGGATCGGCTCGAACGCCTGAATGCCCAACCGGTGCAGCGTGGGTGCACGGTTCAGCATGATCGGGTGCTCTTTGATCACCTCTTCCAGAATGTCCCAAACCACCGGCGTGCCGGATTCGACTTCCTTCTTGGCCGCCTTGATCGTCGTCGCGATGCCCATGGCCTCGAGGCGCGAGAAGATGAAGGGCTTGAACAGTTCGAGCGCCATCAGCTTTGGCAAGCCGCACTGATGCAGCTTGAGGGTCGGACCCACCACGATGACCGAACGACCCGAGTAGTCGACCCGTTTGCCCAGCAAATTCTGGCGGAAACGACCGCTCTTGCCTTTGATCATGTCGGCAAGCGACTTGAGTGCACGCTTGTTGGCGCCCGTCATTGCCTTGCCGCGACGACCGTTGTCCAGCAGCGAGTCGACGGCTTCCTGCAGCATCCGCTTTTCATTGCGCGCAATGATTTCCGGCGCCTTCAGTTCCAGCAGACGGCGCAGGCGGCTGTTGCGGTTGATGACGCGTCGATACAGGTCGTTCAGGTCGGAGGTCGCAAAACGGCCACCGTCGAGCGGCACCAGCGGACGCAGGTCCGGCGGCAGCACCGGCAGCACGTCGAGCACCATCCAGTTGGGCTTGATGCCCGACTTGCGGAAGGCTTCGAGCACCTTGAGGCGCTTGGAGTTCTTCTTGACCTTGACTTCGGAACCGGTCAGGTCGCCGCGCAGGCGTTCGATCTCGCTGTCGAGCTCGATGCCTTCGAGCAGATCCTTGATGCCTTCGGCGCCCATCTTGGCAGTGAACTCGTCACCGAATTCCTTGCGCTTGGTGTCGTAGTCGTCTTCGGACATGATCTCGCGCTTCTTCAGCGGGGTCATGCCGGGGTCGGTGATCACGTACGCTTCGAAATACAGCACGCGTTCGATGTCGCGCAGCGTCATGTCGAGCACCAGGCCCAGACGCGATGGCAGCGACTTCAGGAACCAGATGTGGGCGCAAGGTGCGGCCAGATCGATGTGACCCATGCGCTCGCGGCGCACCTTGGTCTGCGTGACTTCAACGCCGCACTTCTCGCAGATGACACCGCGATGCTTAAGACGCTTGTACTTGCCGCAAAGGCATTCGTAGTCCTTGATAGGGCCAAAAATCTTCGCGCAGAACAGGCCGTCGCGCTCGGGCTTGAACGTGCGGTAGTTGATCGTTTCCGGCTTCTTCACTTCACCGAAAGACCACGAACGGATCTTCTCGGGTGAAGCCATGCGGATGCTGATGGCATCGAAATGCTCATCGGGCGTGAATTGCTTGAACAGGTCGAGTAGTGACTTCATGTGACTCTTTCCTTTTCTGCTTATGAACGTTCGAGTTCGATGTCGAGGCCGAGGGAACGAATTTCCTTGACCAGCACATTGAACGATTCCGGCATGCCGGCTTCGATGGAGTGTTCGCCCTTGACGATGCTCTCGTACACCTTGGTACGGCCCACAACGTCGTCGGACTTCACCGTCAGCATTTCCTGCAGGACGTAGGCAGCGCCGTAGGCTTCGAGTGCCCACACTTCCATTTCGCCGAAACGCTGACCACCGAACTGAGCCTTGCCGCCCAGCGGTTGTTGCGTAACGAGCGAGTACGGACCGGTCGAGCGCGCGTGCATCTTGTCGTCCACCAAATGGTGAAGCTTCAGGAAGTGCATGTAGCCGATGGTGACCGGACGATCGAACTGATCACCCGTGCGGCCGTCGTACAGGTAGGCCTGCGTGCGCGTGTCGGTGAGACCCTTGAGCTTGGCGATCTCTTCCGGATAAGCGAGCTTCAGCATGCCGCGGATTTCTTCTTCCGAAGCGCCGTCGAACACCGGCGTCGCGAAGGTCACGCCGGCCGCCAGATTGGCGGCCATCGCCAGCACATCGCTGTCGCTCAGTTGCGCCAGGTCTTCCTTGCGGCCGGAGCCGTTGTAGAACTGGTCCATGAACTTGCGCACTTCGGCCACCTTGGCCTCGGCTTGCAGCATGTCGCCGATGCGCTGACCGATGCCCTTGCCGGCCCAGCCCAAATGCACTTCGAGGACCTGGCCCACGTTCATGCGCGAAGGCACGCCCAGCGGGTTCAGGCAGATGTCGCACGGCGTGCCGTCGGCCATGTGGGGCATGTCTTCGACCGGAACGATCTTGGACACGACGCCCTTGTTGCCGTGACGGCCGGCCATCTTGTCGCCGGGTTGCAGGCGGCGCTTGACGGCCAGGTAGACCTTGACCATCTTCAGCACGCCAGCCGGCAGCTCGTCGCCTTGCGTCAGCTTCTTGCGCTTCTCTTCGAACATCAGATCGAAGCTGTGACGTGTTTGCTCCAGCGAGTTCTTGATCGATTCAAGCTGCGAGGCCACTTCGTCGTCCGCTGGGCGGATGTCGAACCAGTGGAACTTCTCGACCGACGTAAGGTACGCCTTGTCGAGCTTGGTGCCCTTGGCCAGCTTGTTCGGGCCACCATTCGCAGCCTTGCCGGTCAGCAGCTTCTCGATACGGTCGAACGCATCGGCTTCGACGATGCGAAGCTGGTCGTTCAGGTCGAGGCGGAAGCGCTTGAGTTCGTCGTCGATGATCTGCTGCGCACGCTTGTCGCGCACGATGCCTTCGCGGGTGAACACCTGCACGTCGATCACGGTGCCTTGCGAGCCCTGATCCACCCGCAGCGAGGTGTCCTTCACATCGGATGCCTTCTCGCCGAAGATGGCGCGGAGCAACTTTTCTTCAGGCGTCAGTGTGGTCTCGCCCTTCGGCGTGACCTTGCCCACCAGCGTATCGCCCGGCTGCACTTCGGCACCGACGTAGATGATCCCGGATTCGTCCAGCCGGTTGAGCTGTTGCTCGGCAAGGTTCGGGATGTCGCGGGTAATTTCTTCGGCACCCAACTTGGTGTCGCGCGCCATGACCACCAGCTCTTCGATGTGAATCGAGGTGTAGCGGTCTTCGGCGACGATCCGTTCGCTGATCAGGATTGAGTCTTCGAAGTTGTAGCCGTTCCATGGCATGAACGCGATCAGCATGTTCTGGCCGAGGGCCAGTTCGCCGAGGTCGGTCGATGCGCCGTCGGCCACCACGTCGCCCTTGGAAATGTGGTCTCCACGCGCCACGATCGGGCGCTGATGAATGTTGGTGTTCTGGTTCGAACGCTGATACTTGATCAGGTTGTAGATGTCCACACCGACTTCACCGGCCGCCGCTTCGGCGTCGTTCACGCGCACCACGACACGGGTCGCATCGACATAGTCGACCACGCCGCCGCGGGTGGCCGTCACCACGGTACCGGAGTCGACCGCGGAAACGCGCTCGATGCCGGTGCCGACGAACGGCTTTTCAGGGCGCAGCACAGGCACGGCCTGACGCTGCATGTTGGCACCCATCAATGCGCGATTGGCATCGTCGTGCTCCAGGAACGGCACCAGGGATGCCGCGACCGACACGATCTGCGCCGGCGACACGTCCATGTACTGAACGCGCTCGGCACCGACCAGGATCGATTCGCCGGCTTCACGTGCGGAAACCAGGTCGCCGGTCAGCTTGCCGTCCTTGTCCAGAACCGCATTGGCCTGGGCAATGACGTACTTGCCTTCTTCGATGGCCGACAAGTAGTCGATGTCCATCGTGACCTTGCTGTCAGCCACGCGACGGTAGGGCGTTTCGATGAAGCCGTATTCGTTCAGGCGGGCGTACAGAGCCAGCGAATTGATCAGGCCAATGTTCGGGCCTTCAGGCGTTTCGATCGGGCACACGCGGCCGTAATGGGTCACGTGCACGTCGCGCACTTCGAAGCCGGCACGTTCACGCGTCAGACCGCCCGGGCCAAGAGCCGACACGCGGCGCTTGTGGGTGATTTCGGACAGCGGGTTCGTCTGGTCCATGAACTGCGACAGCTGCGAAGCGCCGAAGAACTCTTTCAACGCCGCCGAGATCGGCTTGCTGTTGATCAGGTCGTGCGGCATCAGCGGCTCTTGCTCCGCTTGACCCAAACGTTCCTTCACGGCCTTTTCGATCCGTGCCAAACCGGTGCGGTACTGGTTTTCGGCCAGTTCGCCGACGCAACGTACCCGTCGATTGCCGAGGTGGTCGATGTCGTCGACTTCGCCGTTGCCATTGCGCAGGTCGACGAGGATCTTGACCACTGCCAGGATGTCTTCGTTGGTCAACACCATCGGACCGGTCGACTCGTCGCGACCGACCTTGGCGTTGAACTTCATACGGCCGACGCGCGAAAGATCGTACGTGTCCGGGTTGTAGAACAGACGCTGGAACAGCGCTTGCACCGCGTCTTCCGTCGGCGGCTCGCCGGGACGCATCATGCGGTAGATGGCCACACGCGCTGCGAACTCGTCAACGGTTTCGTCGATGCGAAGGGTTTGCGAGATGTACGCGCCCTGGTCGAGTTCGTTGGTGTAAATCACCTGGATGTCTTGAACACCCGCTGTGCGCAGCTTCTTCAGCAGCGCTTCGGTCAGCTCATCGTTGGCCTTGGCCAGAATTTCGCCGGTGTCGGCTTCGACGATGTTGCGGGCAATGACGCGGCCAACCAGGAAGTCTTCCGGCACGCTGATGTGCGTGGTCTTCGACTCTTCCAGTTCACGCGTGTGGCGCGCGGTAACGCGCTTGTCTTTGGCGACCACGACCTTGCCGGACTTGTCGGTAATGTCGAAACGGGCGACTTCACCGCGCAGGCGTTCGGACACGAACTCCATCTGCGCGCCGCTGTCCATCAGGCGGAAGTTGTCATTCACGAAGAAGTTCGCGAGGATCGATTCCGGGTTCAGGCCGATGGCCTTCAACAGGATCGTGACAGGCATCTTGCGGCGACGGTCGACGCGGAAGTACAGCATGTCCTTCGGGTCGAATTCGAAGTCGAGCCACGAGCCGCGGTAAGGAATCACGCGGGCCGAGAACAGCAGCTTGCCGCTCGAATGGGTCTTGCCCTTGTCGTGCTCGAAAAACACGCCCGGAGAACGGTGCAGCTGCGACACGATGACGCGCTCGGTACCGTTGACGATGAAGGAACCCTTCTCGGTCATGAGCGGTACTTCGCCCATGTAGACCTCTTGTTCCTTCACTTCTTTCACCACCTTCGACTGCGAAGTCGACGACTCGCGGTCATAGATGATGAGTTGAACCTTGGCGCGCACGGCCGAGGCGAAGGTCAACCCGCGGGTCTGGCATTCGCGCACATCGAACGCCGGTTTCGCCAGGTTGTATTCGAGGTACTTCATCTCGACAAAACCGTTGTGCGAGACGATAGGGAACGCCGCTGTGAAAGCGGCTTGCAGACCTTCTATGGTGCGCTTGGTGGGCGCGATGCCGGCTTGCAGGAACGCGGTGTACGCGTCTTTCTGCATCTGCAGCAGGTAAGGGATTTCGACGACGCTGTCGCGATTGCCGAAACTTTTTCGGATGCGCTTGCGCTCGGTGTAACTGTACGCGGACGTTTGGGCCATGAGAGCTCCGGGGCTTGAGATCTTGCGCGACTTGAGTCGATGCTTTCGCACCACTCCCTGGCGGCTGGCCACTACCAGCCCTGGCGGACGGCGATGCATTGCACATCGCCCGAACCAAGGGGTCTTCTGTAGTCGGGGTCAGAAGACACTAGAAAGTCTTGAATTGACTTTCTGGTGGCCTCTCGGAGCCCGTTAAAAACCGCACCGCAGCATGGATTTTGAACGCGCTCTGAAAGCGGCAAAGGCTGGAGGGCCATAAAGCCCTCCAGCCCTTCGCGGAAACCGAATTACTTCAGTTCCACCTTGGCGCCGGCATCTTCCAGCTTCTTCTTGGCAACTTCGGCGTCAGCCTTGGACAGGCCTTCCTTGACAGCCTTGGGAGCGGCTTCGACCAGATCCTTGGCTTCTTTCAAGCCCAGGCCGGTGATTTCGCGCACAGCCTTGATCGCCGAAACCTTGTTCGGGCCAGCTTCCATCAACATGACATTGAATTCAGTTTGTTCTTCAGCGACTGCGGCGGCTGGGCCGGCGGAAGCGGGGCCTGCCATGGCAGCAGCGCTCACGCCAAACTTCTCTTCGATGGCTTTCACCAGGTCGTTGAGTTCCAGGACCGTCATGCTGTCGAGCGCGGTCAGAAATGCGTCTTTATCGAATGCCATTTTTGTTTCCTAACAATTGGGTTGAAATGTTTAAACGCAAGCCGGCTTACGCTGGCTGCGCTTCGGCTTCTGCCGGAGGTGCATCGGGTGCTGCTTCTACCGCGCCTTCGCCACGTTTCGCCGCCAGCGCCGCGAGCACGCGAGCGGTACGGGAAATGGGGGATTGCATCAAGCCCAGCAATTGCGCCAACAACACTTCCTTCGAAGGAATGCTGGCCAGTTGCTTCACGCCGTTCACGTCCAGGACTTTGCCGCCGAATGCACCGCCGCGAATCACCAACTTGTCGTTGGTCTTCGCGAAATCGGCCACCACTTTCGCGGCGGCCACGGCATCGACGGAAAAACCGTAGATCAGCGGACCGGTCATCTGGTCACCGAGGACTTCGAATGCGCTACCAGCGACAGCACGGCGTGCCAGCGTGTTTTTAAACACGCTGAGAGTCACACCCTTGCTGCGCGCTTCATTGCGCAACTTGGTCATATCGGCAACCGTGATACCACGGTATTCCGCCAGAACGAGCGTTTGAGCTTTTGCGGCGAGGCTGGTCACGTCACCGATGACCGCTTCTTTCTCACTGCGATTCAGACTCAAGGTCTACTCCTTTTAATGCGCCTCTCAGCCTGGTTTTTGCCACAGCCTCGGGACGCGCTTCATGCAGCGACCAACCGTTCAGGAAACAAATCCTTTGCAGCGGGATCGCCATCTGCGCTGGTCGCCTCTCGCGCGGGGGAGGCAATTAAGTACAGGCTGCCCTGCACACCAACGGTCTTGGATGGCCCACGGCAACAGAAGCTGCCGCGACCCACCACATCGCCCCGCCGTTCGAACAGCAGGGCAAATTCTCTTGCTCTCTCAGCTCGCCGAGATGGTTTGCGTGTCCACGCGGACACCTATGCCCATCGTCGACGAAACAGCCACCTTGCGCAGGAACACGCCCTTGCTGGTCGCCGGCTTGGCTTTCACCAGCGCTTCGATCAGTGCAACCAGATTGCCCTGCAACTTGTCGGTGTCGAAAGAACGACGTCCGATCGTGCCGTGGATGATGCCGGCCTTGTCGACACGGAACTGCACCTGGCCTGCCTTCGCGTTACGAACCGCTTGGGCGACGTCGGGCGTCACAGTGCCGACCTTCGGGTTCGGCATCAAACCGCGTGGGCCGAGGATCTGGCCCAACGTACCGACGACGCGCATGGCATCCGGCGCAGCAATGACCACGTCGAAAGGCATATTCCCCGCCTTGACCATCGCGGCCAGGTCGTCCATGCCGACGATGTCGGCGCCGGCCGCCTTGGCTTCTTCAGCCTTTGCGCCCTGGGCGAACACAGCCACACGCTTGGTCTTGCCGGTGCCGTTGGGCAGCACGACAGCGCCACGCACGACTTGATCCGACTTCTTTGCGTCGATGCCGAGTTGCACTGCGACGTCGATCGATTCGTCGAATTTGGCGGTGGCCGCGTCTTTCACGAGACCAATAGCTTCGATCAAGGCGTACAGCTTGTCGCTGTCCACTTTGCCTTCAGACACTTTTTGTTTTTTGGTGAGCTTGGACATTTACACGCCCTCCACAGTCACGCCCATCGAACGGGCAGTGCCGGCGATGGTGCGAACCGCTGCGTCCAAATCGGCAGCGGTCAAATCCTTCATCTTCGTCTTGGCGATCTCTTCGAGCTGGGCGCGCGTGATCTTGCCGACCTTGACGGATTGCGGCGTGGCCGAACCCTTGTCAATTTTGATCGCCTTCTTGATCAGGATGCCCGCTGGTGGCGTCTTGATAATGAAGGTAAAGCTCTTGTCAGCGAACGCAGTGATGACCACTGGCAGCGGCAGGCCGGGCTCGACGCCTTGAGTCTGCGCGTTGAACGCCTTGCAGAACTCCATGATGTTCAAACCGCGCTGGCCCAATGCGGGACCGATAGGCGGTGAGGGGTTGGCTTTACCAGCTGGCACTTGCAGCTTGATGAAGCCGACGATTTTTTTCGCCATGCTTTTCTCCTTGCGGGTGATAACGCGTTGGCTGGTTCAGCCTCGGCTCCCCGGGGGTTAACGACTCTTCGATAAAAACCGCGTGCGAGTCGGACTACGCGCGGTCAAAATTGGTTCCGGTCTTCCGACCGGCGGCATCAGGTCTGGCTCAGGTCTTTTCGACCTGGCTGAACTCGAGCTCGACCGGCGTCGCGCGGCCGAAGATCATGACCGAAACGCGGACCTTGCTCTTCTCGTAGTTCACTTCTTCGACGGTGCCATTGAAGTCGGTGAACGGGCCGTCCTTGACGCGCACGAACTCGCCCGGCATGAACTCGACCTTGTGACGGGGTTTCTCGGAGCCCTGCTGCATCTGATTGACGATGTCTTCGACCTCTTTTTGCGAGATCGGGGCTGGCCGATTTTTCGCACCGCCGACAAAACCCGTCACCTTGTTGGTGTGCTTCACCAGGTGCCAGCTCTCGTCGTCCATGATCATTTCGACCAGCACGTAGCCCGGGAAGAAGCGACGCTCTGTGGTGCGCTTCTGACCATTCTTGATTTCGACGACTTCTTCTGTCGGCACCAGAATGCGACCGAACTTGGCCTGCATCCCCACGCGGCTGATGCGCTCGAGGATGTTGCGTTCGACGGCCTTTTCCATTCCAGAATAAGCGTGCACCACATACCAGCGCAGATCCGGGTTGGCAGCAGGTGCCAACAGCGGATTCACCTCTTCCGGCGTGGTTTCAACAACTTCTTCGGTCATTATTTTCTCCAACCCAGAATGAGGTCAAAAAACACCCATTCGAGCGTCTTGTCGGTGAGCCAAAGGAAAACGGACATGATCGCGACGAAGCCGAACACGTACGCCGTCATTTGCATCGTTTCCTTGCGCGTCGGCCAGACGACCTTCTTGACCTCACGCCAGGAGTCGCGCCCGAAAGCCCAGAGCTGACGGCCGTTTTCAGAACTGGCGAATGCACCCACCGCTGCCGCGAGCAACACGAGCAACACGGCCCACTGCACCAGCGAGCCCTGGCGCGTGAGCAGGTAGAACGCGACGATGGCGCCCACAGCCAGCAACACCGCCGCAGCCAATTTGGCTTTGTCTGCACCGGTGCTCACGGTTTCGATTTGAGAAGTTGCCATGGTTGGCTGTGTTTCCTTAGACGCCGAAGCCCGTCAGGACATGACGGGCTTTTCAAGAGCTGCCACCTCAGGTGGCAGGGGCAGTAGGAATCGAACCTACAACCTTCGGTTTTGGAGACCGACGCTCTGCCAATTGAGCTATACCCCTTCGTTATCTTCTTAAGCGAGGACCTTGGCCACGACGCCAGAGCCGACGGTCTTGCCACCTTCGCGGATGGCGAAGCGCAGGCCTTCTTCCATGGCGATCGGGTTGATCAACTTCACGGTGATGCTCACGTTGTCGCCAGGCATGACCATTTCCTTGCCTTCGGGCAGCTCGATCGCACCGGTCACGTCCGTCGTGCGGAAGTAGAACTGCGGGCGGTAGTTATTGAAGAACGGCGTGTGACGGCCGCCTTCGTCCTTGGACAGGACATAGACTTCGGCGGTGAAGTGGGTGTGCGGCTTGATGGAGCCGGGCTTGCAGAGCACTTGGCCGCGCTGGACGTCTTCGCGCTTGGTGCCGCGCAAGAGCACGCCGACGTTGTCGCCAGCCTGGCCTTGGTCGAGCAGTTTCCTGAACATTTCCACGCCGGTGCAGGTGGTCTTCTGGGTTGGCGAGATGCCGACGATCTCGATTTCTTCGCCGACCTTGATGACACCGCGCTCGACAGCGCCGGTGACGACGGTGCCGCGACCAGAGATGGAGAACACGTCTTCCACAGGCATCAGGAAGGCACCGTCGATGGCGCG
>NZ_JASJXG010000024.1:0-75473 GCF_035018765.1 Variovorax sp. RTB1 | reverse complement strand
GGGCGGGGGCGGCGGTGGATTTCCGATCGGCGGTCGCAGTGTCGGCATCGGCACTGTGGCGGTGGCGCTGATCGCAGGCTGGATTTTCGGCATCAATCCGCTCACCGTGCTCGGTTTGCTGACGGGTGGGGGCCAGGCTCCCCAGGTCCAGCAACAGCAAGGCCCGGCCAAGGCGCCGCCGTCCAGTGATCGCGAAGCCTCGTTCGTCTCGACCGTTCTGAAGAACACCGAAGTCGTCTGGACGGATATCTTCCAGAAGAACGGCGGCACCTACCACGCGCCCAAGCTTGTGCTGTTTCGCGGCGTCACGCCGACGGCTTGCGGCACCGGCCAGTCGGCGATGGGCCCGTTTTATTGCCCCGGCGATCAGAAGGTCTACATCGACCTCGGCTTTTACGACACGCTGAAGAACCAACTCGGCGCGCCGGGCGAGTTCGCGCAGGCGTATGTCATCGCGCACGAGGTCGGCCATCACGTTCAAGACGAACTCGGCATCACGGGCAAGGTCGACGGAATGCGCAGCCGGCTGAGCCAGACGCAGAACAACGCGCTGAGCGTGCGCGTCGAATTGCAGGCCGATTGCTTCGCCGGCATCTGGGCGAACAAGTCGCAGCAGTCGAAGAACTGGCTCGACCCGGGCGACATCGAGTCGGCGATGAACGCCGCGCAAAAGATCGGCGACGACGCGCTGCAGCGGTCGGCTGGCCGTGCCGTGGTGCCCGACAGCTTCACACACGGATCAAGCGCGCAACGGCAGAAATGGTTCGGTGCCGGCTACCAGAGCGGCAGCATCCAGTCGTGCGACACGTTCAATTCAAAGAGTCTTTGACGTCTTCGAAAACGCTTCGATGGACGCCGCGATGAGGCCGCCCCCTTAACCGCAAAAAGCCGTGTCTCAGCGCTGTCATCAGTGTTTTTTGCGGCGGTGCGACAATAGAGGGCTCAATGACAAGCTCCTTTTCCAATCTTTCGCTGGCTGAACCGCTGGCGCGCGCCGTAGCCGAAATGGGCTACGAGACCATGACACCGATCCAGGAGCAGGCGATTCCGGTCGTGCTGTCGGGTCAAGACGTGATGGGTGCCGCCCAAACCGGCACCGGCAAGACCGCAGCGTTTGCGCTGCCCTTGCTGCAGCGCATGCTCAAGCACGAAAACTCATCGACCTCGCCCGCCCGGCATCCGGTGCGTGCATTGGTGCTCCTGCCGACGCGTGAACTCGCCGTGCAGGTCGCGCAGCAGGTCGAGCTCTACGCCAAGTACACCAATCTGCGCAGTGCGGTCGTTTTCGGCGGCATGGACATGAAGCCGCAGACGCTCGAGCTCAAAAAGGGCGTCGAAGTGCTGGTGGCAACGCCCGGCCGGCTGCTCGACCATATCGAAGCCAAGAACGCGGTGCTCAACCAGGTCGAGTATGTCGTGCTCGACGAGGCCGACCGCATGCTGGACATCGGCTTCTTGCCCGACCTGCAGCGCATCCTGAGCTACCTGCCCAAGCAGCGAATCACGCTTCTGTTTTCGGCCACTTTCTCGCCCGAAATCAAGCGGCTCGCCGGCAGCTATCTGCAGAACCCGGTGCTCATCGAAGTGGCCCGGCCCAACGAAACGGCATCGACCGTCGAGCAGCATTTCTACAGCGTGAGCGACGACGACAAGCGCCGCGCGCTCAAGCAGATCGTCAAGCAACGCGGCATCACGCAGGCCTTCGTCTTCGTCAACAGCAAGCTGGGGTGCGCCCGTCTGGCCCGGTCGCTCGAGCGCGAAGGCCTGAAGACCACCGCATTGCACGGCGACAAAAGCCAGGACGAGCGGCTGAAGGCGCTCGAATCGTTCAAGAAGGGCGAAGTCGATCTGCTGGTGTGCACCGACGTGGCGGCACGTGGTCTCGACATCAAGGACGTGCCGGCTGTTTTCAACTTCGACATCCCGTTCAACGCCGAAGACTACGTGCACCGCATCGGCCGCACCGGTCGTGCCGGCGCGTCGGGTCTCGCGGTCAGCTTTGCCAGCGGCGGTAACGATGCACGGCTTGTCGCTGACATTGAAAAGCTGATCAAGACCAAGATCGAACTCGAAGCGATCGAGTTCGAAGAAGACACTCCCCGAGGTCGCATCAACGACGGTCGCCGTCATTGGCGCGAAGAGGGCGAGGCCGGCGATGCACGCGATGTGCTCGACCAGCCGCGCGCAAGGACTGACGGTGATAGCGGCAGCAACTTCGAGTCGCGCGATCGCAGTGATCGTGGCGGTGAGTGCAGCAACGAGCGTTTCAGCGAAGCGCGGCCGCCGATGCGTGGCGGCGGGCGTCCGCACCGGGGCCCCGCCATGTCGCGCGACCCGTTCTTCGACAAGCCGTACGAACCGGGTCAGCCCGACGCAACGCCGGCATGGGAAGCCGCTGCGAAAGCGGCGCCTTCGCGCGGTATCTCGAGCAACATCAAGACCAAGCGCAAGGTCGCTGCGCTGTTCAAGACCAGCGAACCGACGACCTGAACGCGCAGCAACCGGGTCGGCGGACCCGGGCAAATCTGCAGCGATCGCAAAAGCCGGGCTAGACGCCCGGCTTTTGCGCTTCTGCGCACTGCACCTGAATCAACTCCCGCTCGTCCAGCGTGGCGCCGATGCGCACCGCGCTCAGGCAGCCGCCCCAAACGCAGCCGGTGTCGGTCGACAACAGGTCGGGCCGCGAGACGTAGCCCAGCGTCGACCAGTGTCCGAACGCCAGCGTCGCCGCAGCGGTCTTGCGACCGGGTACGTCGAACCACGGCATGCAGCCAGCCGGCGCTGTGTCGGCACTGTCTTTCGCGTCGAAATCCATCACGCCCGCCGCTGAGCAGAAGCGCAGCCGCGTCAGCGCGTTGACGATCACGCGCAGTCGCGCACTGCCGGCGAGTGTGTCGCTCCACTGCGCCGGTTCGTTGCCGTACATCGTCATCACGAACTCGTTGAGCGCCGGACCGCGCAGCACGGACTCGACCTCGGCGGCCAGAGTCAACGTATCGGCCACGTTCCATTGCGGCAACACGCCGGCGTGCACCATGAGCAGATCCTTGCCGCCGACGGTGCGATGCAGCGCCATCGATTGATGTCGCAACCAGTCGAGCATCTCTTCGCTGTCGGCCGCGGCGAGCAGCGGCGCCAGCGTGTCCTTGCGGCCGGCTTTGCGCGCGCCATGCGCGATACCGAGCAGGTGCAGGTCGTGGTTGCCGAGCAGCGCGTTGGCGGCATTGCCGAGCGCGTGCACGCGGCGCAACACGGCGGCCGATTCGGGTCCGCGATTGACCAGGTCGCCGAGCAGCACCACGTTGTCGCGGCTCGCGGAAAAGTCGATCTTGTCGAGCAGGCGCTGCAACGCTTCGTCGCAGCCCTGCACGTCACCGATAAGGTAGAGTGCCATGCTTCCCATTCTCACCCGCGTCCATGGATGTCCTTCTGCTGGCCTTGTTGACCACGCTCAACGCGTTGTTCTCCATGTCCGAAATGGCGCTGTCGACCAGCCGGCGTGCACGGCTTGCGGCCATGGCCGAATCGGGTGACGCCGGCGCCGCTGCGGCGCTCAAGCTGATGGAAGACCCCACGCAGTTTCTGTCGAGCGTCCAGATCGGCATCACCTCGATCGGCATGCTCAGTGGCATCGTCGGGGAGGCCGCTTTCGCAGCACCTTTGTCGGTCTGGATGGAAAGCCTCGGCATGCGTACAGGGACAGCAAGCGTCGCGTCGACCGCGGTCGTGGTCGCCTGCATCACTTTCTTCACGATCATCTTCGGCGAGCTCGTGCCCAAGCGCATTGGCCAGCTCTATCCCGAGCCTGTCGCGCGCTTCGTGGCGCGGCCGATGCGCTGGCTTGCCAAGGGCGCCAAGCCGTTCGTCCTGCTGCTTTCGGGTGCGACCGCGGCCATTCTCAAGCTGCTGAAGATCGACACCAACTCGGCCCGCGTGGTGACCGAAGAAGAAATCTCCGCCAGCCTCGAAGAAGGCGTCGATGCCGGCCTCATCGAGCAGCACGAGCACCAGATGGTGCGCAACGTGTTCCATCTGGACGATCGGCGTCTGTCGTCGTTGATGATTCCACGCGGCGACATCGAATGGCTCGAAGCCTCCGGTACCGTGGCGTCGAGTCTGCAAAACGTGGCGGCTGCCGGAGCGCTCAACCTGGTGCACTCCTGGTATCCGGTGTGCCGCAACTCTCTGGACGACGTGGTCGGCGTGATCAGCGTCGCACATCTGTTGCGCCTCGGGCCTGCCTACGAAGGCTCGATCGAAAGCGTGGCCCAGCCAGCCTCGTTCGTGCCAGAAACGCTGACCGGCATGGAGCTGCTGGAACAGTTTCGCGAGCGCGCCGGCCGCCTCGTTTTCGTGGTCGATGAATATGGCGTGGTGCAGGGGTTGATGACGCCGCGCGACCTGCTCGAAGCGATCACCGGTGAGCTGCAGCCCGGCATGCAGACCGATGCCTGGGCGACCGAGCGCGAAGTGGGCGTGTGGGAACTCGACGGCCTGATGCCCGTGTCGGAACTGCGTGCGCGCCTCGCCATTCGCGAGTTGCCCGATGAAGACCGCGGCCGCTACAACACCGTTGCGGGCCTGCTGATGTCGGTGTCGGGACAGTTGCCGAAGGTCCACGAGATCATCGAGTGCGCGGGCTGGAGTTTCGAGGTGCTGGCGCTCGATGGCCGGCGTATCGACAAGGTGCTGGCGCGTGTCGACGTGCCGGCGCAAATCACCGGCAAGCGCTGAGTCGCACCGCAGCGCTCGCGCAGCCAGCAGCGACGGGAGTTCAGCCGCGCGGTGCCGGCAAGCTGTCGGCCACCGATGCCGGCACCTCGATGACGATGTCCAACAGCATCTGCGCCATGCCCTTGCCGAGCGGGTCCATCCGCATCGACGAGGGTCCGCCGCCATCGAGCGCATCGTGCAGCAGTAGATTGAGCGACGCGGTGCCGGGCAGGTAGAAGCGTTCGAGGCGGCCATGCACCATGTGCGCGAAGTAGTCGCCCACGGCCTTGTCGCTCAACCGGTTCCACAGCAACGGCAGCCATTCGGGTCGGCGCGCAATGACACCGATGTTCGAGAGGTTGCCCTTGTCGCCGCTGCGTGCATAGGCCAGGTCGATCAGCCGCACTTCGCGTGAAGCGCCACCCAATTCTTTCCACGCTTCAGGCGCGCCGACATCAGGCGTCGCACCGTCCCCGGCACCTTTGCCGATCGATACCGTTTGCCGCTCGCCATCGATCACGAAAGCCACCGGCAAGGCCTGCTTGTCGAGCAGAAACGAGAAGAGCTTGATCAACGGCGACACCGCCGGCCGACCGCCACCGGGGCTGGTCGTGCCCGGCGCCCATGAGGTGCCCGATGGTGAGATTTCCTGAGCGAAGATCGCCAGCGCGGCCTTCAGCGGATGGTTCGCGACCACGCGCATCATCACTTCGCGCGACGGCCGCACGCGTGATTGCGCGCCGTAGGAAGACTCCGATCCGACGACTTCGATGTACGTCGAAGTGAACGGCGGCATGCCGCCCTCGCGCAGGATGTCGCTCACGCGCTCGATGATCGCTTCGGCGGTGCGACGCGCTTTCTTGTCGGCGTCGATGCCGATGATGACCATGCTGCCCGCGCACCGGAAGCCGTCGAGTTGAGTGGCCGAGACCTTGTAGAACGGCGTCGGCGCGCGTCCCTTCGCCGGGCTCACCCGCACGCGGTTCTCGCCCTGCTGCTCGATCGTCACATCGCGAAAATCGCAGCACACGTCGGGCAGCAGATAGGCGCCCGGGTCGCCGATCTCGTAGAGCATCTGCTCGGCGACGTTGGCGCGAATCACCTTGCCCCCCGTACCTTCGGGCTTGGTCACGACGAAGCTGCCGTCCGCGTGGCATTCGATCACCGGATAGCCCATATGGGCCCAGTCGGGGATGTCTTCCCAGTCGGTGTGCAGACCACCTGTCGCCTGACAGCCGCACTCGATGATGTGGCCCGCCAGGCTGCCGGAGGCCAGCAGGTCGTAGTCGGCATCCGTCCAGCCGAACTCGTGCATCAGCGGGCCGAGCGTCACCGCGCTGTCGACACAACGCCCCGTGATCACCACTTCGGCGCCGGCTACGAGTGCGGCGGCGATCGGTGTCGCGCCGAGGTAGGCGTTGGCGCTCAGCACTTTGTCGGGCAGCGACTCGCCGGTGAACATATCCTGCACGCCGCGCGCGCGCAGCCCGGGCATGTGCATGCTGACGTCGTCGCCTTCGACCACCGCGATACTCAGCAAAATGCCCTCGGCCGTTGCCAGTGCCTGCAACGCGGCCGCACAGCCGTGCGGGTTGATGCCGCCAGCATTGCTCACCACCTTGATGCCTTGCCGCTTGATTTCGGACAGCACCGACTTCATCGCGATGTCGACGAAGTCGGTGGCGTAGCCCATCTCGGGCTTCTTGGCCCGCGCCGAAGCCAGGATCGACATCGTGGTCTCGGCCAGGAAGTCAAACACGAGGTAGTCGAGCCGGCCGAGCTTCACCAACTGCGGCGCGGCGACCATGCTGTCGCCCCAGAAGCCCGAAGCACCGCCGATGCGTACGACTTTGTTCGTTACGTTGTCTCTCATGGGGGTGGTCTCATCGATGAAAGCATCCGGCCAGCCTAGCGACGCACCGCCTGCAATGCTTGCGCCGAGTCGCTGACCGCAGCCACTGCGCGCAAGACCTTGGCGCGCACCCACGCTAGCCTCTTTGAAACAACGGAGACCTGCATGGAATTTCGTTCCGCGCCAGCATCCGCGACTTGGTGGCGCGCGAGATCACGCCCTTCGTCAAGGTACGGCAGCTCGGCGTATAAAACACAACGCGATCAGACAACGCAACCACGACAAGCGCGGCACGACGCGCACAGACCCAAGATGAAGCAAACGAGTGACGACCTCCGCAACGAATACCGCGACCTGGCCGACCTGGTGCGGACGCTGACGCCTGCGCAGTGGCGACTGCGAAGTGACTTCTACGGCTGGACGCCGTGGGACGAAATTGCCCACCTGTGCTTCTTCGACGAGACCGGCCTGCTGTCGGCCACCGACTCCGACGCGTTCGCCGCCGACACCGCGACGTTGAACGCCACGCTCGCCACGGGCAAGGAAATCAGCGCCATCGCGCGGGAGAAGTACGGTCACCTCGACGGCGCGGAACTGCTCGCGTACTGGGAACCCCTTTCGACGCAACTCGTCGATGCGCTGGCAGCGCTCGACCCAAAAGCCAGGCTACCGTGGTACGGCCCGACCATGAGCGCACGGTCGTTCGCGACGGCGCGTCTCATGGAAGCCTGGGCGCACGGGCAAGACGTGTGGGACGTCGTCGGCCGCCGGCGACCGGCTACCGACCGGCTGCGCCACATCGCCCACATCGGTGTCACGACCTTCGGCTGGAGCTTCGTGAACCGCAAGCAGCCGGTACCGGCCGTCGTGCCCTACATCGAGCTCTATGCACCCCAAGGCGGCGTCTGGACGTGGGGCGATGCGGCGTCGTCGGAGACCATCCGCGGGCCGGCAGATGACTTCTGCTTGCTGGTGACGCAGCGCCGCAATCTGGCCGACACTGCCCTGCGTTACAGCGATGGATCGGCACGCGACTGGCTGCGGATCGCGCAGTGCTTTGCCGGTCCACCGGCCGACGCGCCCGAGCCCGGCGTGCGGAAGGTGGCGGCCACCGCTTGACGCACGGCGTGCCGATCGAACTCGGCCTGCAGCCGCGCATCGATGCGGCGCTGGCTGCGTTGCGTGAGGGCAGTGGCGAGCACTGCTTGTCGGACCACGCGTTCTCCAATCTGTACCTTTTCAGGGCGGCGCACGACTACCGGTTCGTCGATGGTGACTGGCCTGGCATCGCCGGCCGCGCGTATGACGGTACGCGACACTTCATGCCGTTGTTCGTGCCGCGTTGCGCGCCGCTGGACGTGCTGTCGGAACTGATCGAAGCGCACGGATGTCTCTTTCCGGTGGCAGCGCGCGATGCGGCCGAGCTGCCGGACAACGTCTTCGTTGCGACCGCGTCGGCGGACGATGCGGACTACCTTTACCAAGCCGAAACCTTCGTCGACTATGCCGGCCGCCCGTTGGCGAAGAAGCGAAATCTGGTGCGTCAGTTTCTGGCGCAGCACGAGCCATCCTGCCGGCCGTTCGGACCCGAGCTGGTCGACGCTGCGCGCAGCGTGCTGAAAGGCTGGTTCACGCACAAGGGCAAGGCGCGGGGCGAGGCCGACGACGATGCCTGCCTCGAAGCGATCGACAACGCCGCACGCTTCGGGCTCGAAGGATTCGTTCACTTCGTCGGCGACCTGCCGATTGGTTTCGTGTTGGCGCAGGAGCTGCAGCCGGGCGTCTTCGCGATGCGATTCGCGAAGGGGCTCGACAGTCACGTCGGGATCTATCCGTATATGTTCCAGCACTTCTGCAAGCACTTTGCGCGCGAGGTCGCCTGGCTCAACTTCGAACAAGACATGGGGCTTACCGGGTTCCGGCGCAGCAAACGCTCGTATCAGCCGGCGGCACTGCTGCCCAAATGGCGTGTCGCGTTGGTGCATCAAGCCGAAAAGTCCGAGCCAGCGCCTTAACGCCGCGCATAGCAACCCTGTTTCGACAGGCTGACCGACGTGGACGCCTGCACAAGCAGTCGTGCGCCTACACACAAGTGCTGCCCCGGCCCCTCGCCTACGCTCTCATGGTGCGCTGCAGCAAAGCTGGCATGGTGCCAGCCGCTTGCGTCGTTTTTCCAGGAGTCTCGGACTATGCAAAACCTTTCTCTCCCGTCCGGACGCTCTGTCCGGCGCCTTCCCGCGCTGGCCCGTCTGCGCGGCGTGGCAGTCGCGGCCCTGAGCCTGTCGGCCCTCGCGATGGCTGCCACCTCGGTTCATGCCGAGGTCGCCAAGGTCCCGGCCGAATGCAGCGCGCTGCAAGCCAAGTACCCGCAGTTCAAGGGCAAGACACTGGTCAACGCGATCAATCCGCACACCCCCGGCTACGAGACCATCGACCCGAACAATCCGGACAAGTACATCGGCTTCGACATCGACCTGGGCGAGACCCTCGGCGCCTGCCTGGGCTTCAAGGTGACTTACAAGGCGGTGACGTTTGCGGCGCTGCTGACCACGCTGGAATCCGGCCAGGCCGACATCGTCATCTCCGACATCTACGCCACTGAAGAACGCGCCAAGGCGGCCGACTTCATCACCTACTCGAAGGTCTTCGACGGCGTGCTGGTGGCCAAGGGCAACCCGAAGAAAATCACCGGCATCAACGCCTCGATGTGCGGTGCGATCGCCGCCGAGAACACCGGCTACGTCGAAGTGCCGCTGATCCAGGCGCTGGCCCCCGCGTGCAAGGCGGCGGGCAAGCCCGAGCCGGAAATCCAGCTCTACGACAACAACCAGAACTGCATCCAGGCCATCCTGGCCGGCCGTGCCGACACCTACGTCAACGATGTCAACACGGTCGACAGCGCCGTCAAGGCCTATCCGGACAAGTTGGAAAAGGCGCTTGCGGTGTCGATTCCCTACTCGGTCGGCATTGCAGTGCCCAAGGGCAAGACGGACTTCCGTGATGCGGTGATGGCGGCGCTGGTGACCTTGCAGAAGGCCGGCATCCACACCGAGTTGCTGAAGAAGCACGGCATGCCCGTCGAAAACCTCGAGGCTCCGCGTCTGCTCGTGGCGAAGTGACATGGAGTTGTTCCTCCACTACCTCACCTTGCCCTACCTGATCCAGGGCATCGTTTTCACACTCGGGGCCACCGCGATCGGGCTGGCGGGCGGGGTGGTGGTGGGACTGCTGCTGGCGGCGATGCAACTCAGCCGCTTCAAGCCGCTGGCCGCGTTCGCGCGTGGCTATGCGGTGATCTTTCGCGGCACGCCGCTCATCCTGCAGTTCGTGTTCGTCTACGACGCGCTGCCGCATGTCGGCATCAAGCTGCCGGGGCTGCTGGCCGCCGGGGTGGCGCTGGCGTTCAACGAGGCCACCTTCATCGCCGAGATGTTCCGCTCCGGCGTGCTCGGTGTGGACCGCGGCCAGGTGCTTGCCGGCCAGGCACTGGGGATGACGCCGCGCGTGCTGATGCGCCGCATCATCGCGCCGCAGGCCTTGCGCTCGATGATCCCCGCGATGGGCAACGAGGCGGTCAGTACGCTGAAGAACTCCTCGCTCGCCTCGATCATCGCGGTGCCCGAGTTGACGCTCCGCAGCACGCAGCTGGCGTCTTCGACCTTCGATTTCTTCTCGATCTTTTTTGCGTCCGGCCTGCTGTACCTCGGGTTGACCGGAGCGATCAGCCTGGTGCAGTTGGCGCTCGAATCGCGCTTCAATCTTGACCGCCCGGCGAGGTCGACGGGACTGGCGCGCTGGCTGCCACGGCGCCGCGTGGCACTACCGATAGCAAGCCAGTCGACCCTGGAGGACACCGGTGCGGCGTCGTTGGCTGAGCCTGAGAGCGAGATGCCCCCCACGCTGGTGGTGTCGACCACCGATCGTGCCGCCCGCGCCGCACGGCTGGCCGATGCGCCGGTCGCGTTGCGCATCAACGGCGTGTCCAAGGCGTACGGCCCGCAGGATGTGCTGAACGACCTGAGCCTCGACGTGCAGGCTGGCGAAGTGGTCGCGCTGCTGGGCCCGAGCGGCTCTGGCAAGAGCACGCTGCTGCGCTGCATCAACCACCTCGAAAGCTGGGACGCGGGCCAGATCCACGTCGACGGGCACCGCCTGGGCTACCGGCCCGACGGCCAACTCATGACCCCCAGCGACCTGGCTCGCGAACGCGCCCGCCTGGGCGTGGGCATGCTGTTCCAGCAGTTCAACCTGTTCGCGCACCTGACGGCCCGTGAAAACGTGGCCGGCCCGCTGCGCTGGGTGCACGGCTGGACGGCCGAGGCCGCTGACCGGCGCGCGCTGGAACTGCTGAATCGGGTCGGCCTGGCGCACCGTGTCGAAGCGCTGCCGCGCCACCTGTCCGGCGGGCAGCAACAGCGCGTCGCCATCGCGCGGGCACTGGCGCCGGGGCCGAGCGTGCTGCTGCTGGACGAGCCCACTTCGGCGCTCGACCCCGAACTCGTCAACGAGGTGCTGGACGTGATCCGCCGCCTGGCCGTCGAGGAAGGGCTGACGATGATCATTTCGACCCATCAACTGCGCTTTGCCGCCGAGGTGGCCGACCGCGTGGTCTTCCTCGCCGGGGGCCGCGTCGTCGAAAGCGGCCCGGCGCTGGACGTTCTGCAGAACCCGCGCGCCCCGGCGCTCGCCCGTTTCCTTCGCGTGATGGCCGCCGACGTGCTGCCGTCCACCCCTTCGCCTGCCAACGACCCCACATGAAGCACCACACCCTGAGCGTCTCCCCCCAGACCGTCCACTGGGGCTATTTCAGCAAGGCCGTCGCGCCCTCGCTCGTCGTGAAGTCGGGGGACAGGGTCACCATCGAGACGCTGACCCACCATGCCAACGACGACTACGAGCGCATGGTCGCTGGCGACCCCGGCGCTGAATCGGTGTTCGCCTGGACACGCGAGCACAAGGCCGTGTCCCGGCGCGGCGCCGGCTCGGTCACGGGGCCCTTCAAGCTCGGCGAGGGCGAAGGGCTGGGCGTGCACCTGCTGACGGGACCGGTGGTCATCGAGGGCGCCGAACCCGGCGACGTGCTGGAGGTGCGCATCCTCGACGTGCGCCCGAGGCCCAGCTGCAACCATTGCTACGCGGGCCGCTGCTTCGGCTCGAACGCGGCCGCGTCCTGGGGCTTCCACTACCGCGACTTGATCGAGGAGCCCAAGCCCCGCGAAGTGGTCACCATCTTCGAGCTGGACACCTCGGGTGAGCCCTTCGCCCGCGCGGTCTACAACTACGTGTGGACACCGCAAACCGATCCCGACGGCGTGGTGCACACCAACATCGACTATCCCGGCGTGCGCGTCGACCACACGCTGGTGCGCAAGCGCGAGAACATCCTGCGCAACGTCAAGGTGCCGGCTCGCCTGCACTTCGGCACGATGGGCCTGGCGCCGTCGGAGTCCGACTTCGTCAGCTCGATCCCGCCGAGCTACACCGGCGGCAACATCGACGACTGGCGCATCGGCAAGGGCGCGACCATGTACTACCCGGTGGCGGTTCCCGGCGCCTTCTTCTCGGTCGGCGATCCGCATGCGGCGCAGGGCGACAGCGAACTCGGCGGCACCGCCATCGAGACCTCGCTGACCGGCGACTTCGAGTTCATCCTGCACAAGAGCAACGAGTTGGGCGGTACGATCCTAGAGGGCCTGGACCACCCGCTGCTGGAGACCGACGAGCAGTGGTCGGTCTACGGCTTCACCTACCCGAACTACCTGGAGGCCCTGGGCACCGACGCACAGACGCTGGTGGCCGGTCACTCGTCGCTGGACCCGGCCATGCGCGACGCCTTTCGCAAGTTGCGCCGCTTCCTGATGACGGTGCACCGGCTCAGCGAGGACGAGGCGATTGCCCTGTTGTCGGTCGCGGCGAACTTCGGCGTCACGCAGGTCGTGGATGCCAACTGGGGCATCCACGGGTCGATTCAGAAGAGCATCTTCAAGGACTGCTGAGCGGGCTGTTGACGGAGGGCGCAGCCTGCGCCCGCACGCGACCCGCGAACATCGATTTGCGGATCACCGCGTGCACGCCCCAGTTGCCGTCGACCACTTGCGTGACCCCGAAGTCGACCGCCACCGACATCAGCGAGATCGCCTCGTCCTCGGTCAGCCCCATCGCGGTCATCAGGAAGCGCCGGGTCTTGCGGAAAGCATCGCGCATGGCCGGGTCGAGCGACGACTTTTCGTAGATCGCACTGCGTGCCTTGTCGCCGAACTCCTTCAAATAATCCGGGTGGCTGAAGCCGTGGATCACCCACTCGTCGGCCGTCTCGACCAGCGGATAGTCGATGTCGGCAAAGGGCTCGTCGCGCAGGTTTGCAGCCTTGTGCAGCACGATCTGGAAGACGCCCGTCAACGAGCATTCGATGGCCGTGCCGCACAACTCGCTGTCGCCCTGCGAGGCGTGCGGGTCGCCCACCGACAGCAAGGCGCCGTCGACTCCCACCCGCAGGTACAAGGTTGCGCCCTTGGCGATGCGCCAGTTGTCCAGGTTGCCGCCGAAGCACGAGGGCGGGATCGAGTCGACCAGACCAGTCTCGGCAGGCGCCACGGCGATCACGCCGAAGTGCGGGCGCACGGGGATCGTCACGCCTTGCAGCACGCCGTGGTTTTCGACGATCGAGGCCCGGTCGATAGGGATGCCAGGGTAGTCGATGGTCGGGTGCAGCACGCCGTTCGGATCGCGCTGGGGGGTCCAGCGAAAGTTGTAGACCGCGTGAGCGCAGGGCTGGTCCTGACTGCAATCGACTTCGTAGATCGTCACCACCTCGCGCTGCTTCGGCTCCTCGATCAGGTCGTCGTAGTGAAAGCCCCACCATGCTGCGGCGTTGCTGCCGAAGGCGCGGCCCTCGTACCTGGCACTGGCCGCGAGGCGCGGCGCGAGATCGAGGATGCGCACCTCCAGCACGTCGCCCGGCTGCGCGTCCTTCACGAAAATGGGGCCGGTGCAGATGTGCACGCCAAAGCCCTCGCCACTGCCGCGACCGTAGATCGACGCGTCAGTCGGGCCCGCGCCGCGCCGGTCCACCGCCTTGTGCTCGGCGGTCCAGTGGAAGACGCTTTCGGCCCCTGAATCGCCCTTGATCATGCGTTCGTGGTCGTCGTAGGCGTGCTGGGTCAGCGTCTCGATGGTGACGATGTCGCCGGACTCGATGCGCAGCACCGGCGGGATCGAGCGGCTGAAGTAGCCCCAGTGGATGGTCTGCGCGTTGGCCGGAAGGTGATGGTGGCGACCGGCGCCGATGCCGGTACTGATGACCGTGCTGATGGCATTGGTGGACGTCCCGTCGACGCAGGATGAGTCGACCGCGCGTCTCGCAGCAACCGTGTCGGTGCCCGCACTGGATGCAACCGGGTCCGCCGCCGGCGTCTCGAAATAGCCCGATGGCCAGCCGCGCTTGATGCGCTTGCGCAGCGACTGCTGGCTCACCTCGTTGGCCTGCTGTCGGTACTGTCGTGGCGACATGCCGTAGCGGTCGCGGAACGAATGGCTGAAATGCGCCGGATCGTTGAAACCCCAGCGAAAGCAGATGTCCGAGATCGACAGGTGTCCGTACTGGCGATTGGCGAGGTCGGCGCGGCAGCGTTCGAGGCGGCTCTGGCGCAGGTAGGCGGTGAAGGTCTGGCCGAGGCCTTCGAACAGCTTTTGCACCAGCCGCTCAGACAGGTGCTCGTGGGCCGCCACACCGGCCACCGTCAGTGATGGATCGCTCAGGTTCGCATCGACGTACTGGCACAGCCGGCGCACCGTGGCAGCGCGCGTGCTGCTGATGGCGGACGAGGCCGGCAAGGCAAGGTCGCGCCGTGCCGCCATGCTGGTCGCGATGAATTCGGAAAGAGCGGACTCGACGGGCGCGATGTCGTCGTCATCCAGCGTGTCGAAGGCGTCGGCCAGCGCGGTCAGCGTGCCCGCGAACATGCGGCCCAGGCCCGCGCTGCCGCGAAGGTGCCCGAGCGCGAAAGCATGGTCACCGGGCAGCCGAGTTTTAAGGCTGGCGCCGGGCATCGACACCATGAACTGACGGAAGTTGGACCGAAAGTCCAGGTCGGCCTGCGCATGCGCCGGCCCGAAGACGATGTCACCCGGTGCCAGTTCGATGGTCTGCTGACCATGATGCAGCGCGGCATCGCCGCCCATGTGGAGCGCGAGCCAGACCGCATCGGCTCCCGCGCCCAAGCGTTGAATCGTCTGCGGTGAAGAAGTGATCCGCGCCATTTCGACACCGCGCGCCGTGCGCCGCGCGGTCAGCGTGCCGTAGAGCGGCGCCGCTGCAGGTGCCATTTCAGGCCGGAGGCTGTGCAACTGCAAAGCCTCGCGCCATGCATGAGGCCGCTGGTGCACCGGGTAAGAGTCGGTCGTGAATTTTTCCAAGCGCATGGCGGCGGTTTCCTGGTTGCCTGTCCATGTCGCGCAAGACACGTGCCACATGCCATTCCCCCGACTGGCACGCAACTGGCTTGCCACGCGGTCTGTCAAACTCACACCACTTTTTGCGATGACTCCGATCTTCCACATGATTGCCGGTGCGCCCGACCCGGTCGCACCCTTCAGCCACGCCGTCGAAGCCGATGGCTGGGTGTTCGTCACGGGGCAGATGCCCTTTGTCGACACCTCGCTCGATTCACCCTATCCCGACGGCATCGAGGCGCAAACACGCCAGGTGCTGGAGAACCTGCAGACCGTGCTGGCCGGTTGCGGCCTCGGCCTGGAGCACGCGGTGTCGGTGCGCATCTACCTCACCCACTTCGATGCCGACTACGCAGCCATGAACGCCGTCTACGCCGACCACTTCGCGAGTGGGCGGCGACCTGCCCGAACCTGTATCGGCGTGACGGGTCTGGCCAAGGGCGCGCGCGTCGAGATCGATCTCGTGGCGCGACGCCCAAGTGAGCCGGTCAAGGCGGGTCTCCCCGCGTAACCGGCCCTGAGCCACCGGCAGAACCAACCGCAGTCGCTGCCGCGCTGACCCAGGGAGCACGCGGTCTGGAGGCTCGTGCTTTGTCGAAAGACACCCCTACGCAGCCAGTTCGCGCAAGACCCGCCGCCCGCCATTGCCTAAGCTGCCGCATCAGCATCCTGCCGAACACCGGCCAGGCACTACACATGGCAATCATCGAGACCACCGTTTCTCCCGGCAGCGAAGCCTTCGAGGCCAACCGCAGCGGCATGCTGGCACTGCTGGAGCGCGTGCGCGGCTACGAGCGGCGCAGCATCGCCACCTCGGAAAAATCACGCGAGCGGTTTGAAAAGCGCGGCCAGTTGCTGCCGCGCGAGCGGCTGTCGCTGCTGCTCGACCCCGGCACGTCGTTCCTTGAAATCGGCTCGCTCGCGGGTCTCGGACTCGACAACGAAGACCTCGAAAAGAGCGTGCCGGGTGGTGGTGTGATCGGTGGCATCGGCTGGGTCTCGGGCGTGCGCGTGATGATCAACGCATCCGACTCCGGCATCGAGGCCGGCGCCCTGCAGCCGATGGGCATTCCCAAGCAGTTGCGCCTGCAGGAGCTCGCACTGGAAAACAAGCTGCCCTACGTGCAACTGGTGGAGAGCGCCGGTGCCAACCTCATGACCTACAAGGTGGAGGAGTTCATCACCGGCGGCAACCTGTTCCGCAACATCGCCCGCATCTCGGCGGCCGGCCTGCCGGTGGTGACGGTCACGCACGGCTCTTCGACGGCCGGTGGCGCCTACCAGACCGGCCTGTCGGATTACATCGTGATGGTGCGTGGCCGTTCGCGGGCCTTCCTGGCCGGCCCGCCGTTGCTGAAGGCCGCCACCGGCGAGGTCGCGACCGAAGAAGAACTCGGCGGCGCGCTGATGCACACGTCGATCTCCGGCCTCGGCGACTACCTGGCCGAAGACGACCGCGACGCCATCCGCATCGCCCGCGAGATCCTCGCCAACATCGACTGGAATCGCGACGCCGCCGCCGCCCCGGCGCGCGCCTTCAAGCCACCGCGCTACGACGCCGAATCCCTGCTCGGCATCATGCCGATGGACCATAAGCGACCGGTCGACATGAAGCAGGTCATCGCGCACATCGCCGACGATTCGGAGTTCCTGGAGTTCGGTGAAAACTACGGCGGCGCCACGGTCGTCGGCCACATCAAGATCGAAGGCATGCCGGTCGGCGTGGTCACCAACAACGGGCCGATCGACCCGGCTGGCGCCACCAAGGCCACGCACTTCATCCAGGCCTGCTGCCAGTCGAAGACGCCGCTCCTGTACCTGAACAACACGACCGGCTTCATGGTCGGCAAGGACTACGAGGAGGCCGGCATCATCAAGCACGGCTCCAAGATGATCCAGGCCGTGACCAACGCCACGGTGCCGCAGATCACCCTCTATTGCGGCGCCTCTTTCGGTGCCGGAAACTACGGCATGTGCGGCCGCGGCTTTCATCCACGCTTCTGTTTCTCGTGGCCCAACGCCAAGACCGCGGTGATGGGCGGTGAGCAGGCGGCGAAGACGATGGTCATCGTGACCGAGGCCGCGATGAAGCGCAAAGGCGAGGTCGACCAGGCCAAGCTCGATGCGATGGAAAAACGCATCGTCGAGCACTTCGACAGCCAGATGAGCGTGTTCACTACCAGCGCACGGCTGCTCGACGATGGCGTGATCGACCCGCGCGATACGCGCGAAGTCTTGGCAAAAGTGCTGTCGATCTGCCGCGACGCCGAGGCACGTGAACCGCAGAAGATGCAGTTCTCGGTGGCACGTCCCTGAGAACACAACGGAGCCTTCCATGCAACTCACCCCTGAACACGACACCCTGCGCGACACGCTCAAGCGCTTCATCGACAAGGAGGTCAATCCTTACGTCGACGACTGGGAAAAAGCGGAGATCTTCCCGGCGCACCAGGTCTTCAAGCGGCTCGGCGAACTGGGTTTTCTGGGCCTGACCAAGCCCGTCGAAAACGGCGGGTCGGGGCTCGACTATTCGTATGGCGCGGTCATGGCCGAGACGCTCGCGCACATGAACTGCGGCGGCATCCCGATGGCGATCGGCGTGCAGACCGACATGGCGACGCCGGCCCTCGCGCACCGCGGCAGCAAGGAGCTACGCGACGAATTCCTCGCGCCGGCCATCAGCGGCGACTACGTGGCCTGCCTTGGCGTGTCGGAGGTCGGCAGCGGTTCCGACGTGGCCTCGGTCAAGACCACAGCCCGCAAGGTCGATGGCGACTACGTCATCAATGGCGGCAAGATGTGGACGACCAATGGCACGCAAGCCGACTTCTGCTGCGTGTTGGCCAACACCTCTGAAGGTTCGTCGCATCGCAACAAGTCGCTCATCGTGGTGCCGATGAAAACGAAAGGCGTGCAGGTCGCGCGCAAGCTCGTGAAGATGGGCATGCACTCGTCCGACACGGCGCAGATTCACTTCGACGATGTGCGCGTGCCGCAGCGCTATCGCATCGGCGAAGAGGGCATGGGGTTCATCTACCAGATGGAGCAGTTCCAGATCGAACGGCTGTGGGGCGCACTCAACAGCGCCGGCATGGCGCAGCGCGCCATCGACACCACCATCGCCTACACGCGCGACCGACAGGCCTTCGGCCGCTCCATCCTCGACAACCAGTGGGTGCACTACAAACTCGCCGAGTTGCAGACCGAGGTCGCGTGCCTGAAGGCCCTGTCCTGGCAAGGCGTCGAGGAGGTGGTGGCCGGTACCGATGCCACGCGCACCGCCACCATGGCCAAGCTCAAAGCGGGCCGCGTCATTCGCGAAGTAGCCGATGGTTGCCTGCAGTTCTGGGGCGGCATGGGCTACATGGACGAGAGCCCGATTTCGCGCATCTTCCGCGACGGCCGGCTGACCTCCATTGGCGGTGGTGCTGACGAAGTGATGCTTCAGATCCTCGCCAAATTCATGGGCACTTTTCCGCTCCCGAACGCCGCATAAATCGTCAGACGAACGCCCATGACCGCAACGAATTTCAGTACCGCAGCGTCTGCCTCATCGTCCTCCGCGCCGTCGTTGACACCGTTCCGAAAAGTGCTGGTCGCCAATCGCGGCGAGATCGCGCTGCGCATCATCCGCAGCGCCCGCGCGCTCGGCTACCGCACGGTGGCGGTTTACTCGACGGCCGATACCGATGCGCGCCACGTGCGGGAGGCAGACCAGGCAGTGTGCATCGGCGAGCCGTTGCCGGCCCTGTCCTATCTGCGCATCCCGGCCATCGTCGAGGCGGCGCGATTGAGTGGTGCCGACGCGGTGCATCCCGGCTATGGCTTCCTAGCGGAGAACGACCACTTCGCAAAGGCTTGCAAAGACGCGGGACTTGTCTTCATCGGCCCGTCGGCCGAGGCCATCGTGTCGATGGGCAACAAGGCGGGTGCGAAGACCTTGATGATGGCGGCGGGTGTGCCGTGCATTCCGGGCTATCAAGGTGAAGACCAGAGCGAAGAACGCCTCGCCAAGGAAGCGTCGCGCATCGGCTTCCCGGTGATGATCAAGGCGACTGCCGGCGGTGGCGGTCGCGGCATGCGACTCGTGCCATCGGCCAAGGAATTCGGCGAGCTGCTGCGCAGCGCACGGTCCGAAGCGCAGAGCGCGTTCGGCGATCCGGAAGTGATTTTGGAGCGCGCCATCGTCGAACCGCGCCACATCGAGATTCAGGTGTTCGCCGACCGCTACGGCAATGCGATCCATCTCGGCGAGCGCGATTGTTCGGTGCAGCGCCGCCATCAAAAGCTGATCGAGGAGGCACCGTCGCCGGCAGTGAATGCCGACCTGCGGGCCCGCATGGGCGCCACAGCCGTGGCCGCGGTCAAGGCGATCCGCTACGAGGGCGCGGGCACCCTCGAATTTTTGCTCGACAGCGAGGGCAATTTCTATTTCATGGAAATGAACACGCGGCTACAGGTCGAGCATCCGGTGACCGAAGCCATCACCGGACTCGATCTGGTGGCAATGCAATTGCGCGTGGCAGCGGGGGAGCCATTGCCCATCACGCAGGAGCAAGTCACCTTCGCCGGCCACGCGATCGAGGTGCGCCTGTGCGCCGAAGACGCAGACAAAGGCTTCATGCCGCAGAGCGGCACCATGGCGCTGTGGCACATGCCGACGCAGTTGCGCGTCGAGCATGCCATGCGCTCGGGCGCCGAAATCCCGCCTTACTACGACTCGATGATCGCCAAGCTCATCGGCCACGGCGACAACCGCGAGGCCGCGCGCCGCAAGCTGATGGCCGGGCTCCAAGACGCGGTCGCCTTGGGCGTGACGACCAACCAGGATTTTTTGCAGCGGTGCCTCGGCCACGAGGTGTTCGCGGTCGGCGGCGCCACCACCGCCTTCATCGCGCAGAACCAGGACGCGCTGCTGGCGCCGGATGTCGAACTGCAAGGGCGCGCGGCCGCCATCGCCGCCGTGTTGTTGTACGAGATGGCCGGCGACCGGCGTACCCGCGCCTCGGGCCGGCGCATGACGCACAGCCTGCCGATCTCGCTGCGCTTCGAAGTCGGCGGCAAGCTGTCGACCGCGGGCGTTGTGCTCATTGGCCAGCGGCACTTCGACGTGACCATCGGCGCGCAGACCTTCGTCATCGAACTGGAAGAGGTCGCGGAGAACGAAGCGCACTTCCTCTGCGATGGTCTGTTCGAAAGCGCGGCCTTCCATCGCGACGGCACGCTCTTGCTGCTGCACTACCGCGGCGTGCCCGTCCGCATCGAAGACAAGACGCGCGCAGCCTCCGCCAAGCAGGGCGATGCGGCGGGCGACGGCAAGTTGCGTGCATCGATGAACGGCCGGGTGGTCGCGGTGATGACGGCGGTGGGTGACATGGTCGAGGCCGGTCAGCCGATGGTCACGCTCGAGGCCATGAAGATGGAGCACATCCATGCCGCACCCATGGCCGGCAAGGTGATCGCATTGCATGTGAAGACCGGCGACCAGGTGGCGGCGAGCCGCGTGGTGGTGGAGATCGAAGCAGCGGTGAAAGAACCTGCAGCCACGCCGGCCTGAAGATGCGAGGCCGGCCGAGCCGCCGAGCCGCCAAGCCGCCAAGCGACGAACGAAATCGAAGGAGACAGACGAGCGATGACCGATACGACACTTGGAACCCAGCCGGCCGGAGCGGCCGTGCTGACCGAAAAGCGCGGCCACGCGATGTGGGTCACGATCAACCGGCCCGACAAGCGCAACGCCATCAACAAGGACGTGGTTGCGGGCATCCGCGACGGCTGGCGGCAGGCGCAAGCCGACAAGGACGTGCGCGTCGTCGTGCTGACCGCTGCGGGCGAGAAGGCGTTTTGTGCCGGCGGCGATTTGCAGCCCGGCGCCGGCTTCTCGTTCGACCTGTCGCAGCCGAACATCGACTACGCCGACATGCTGCGCGAAGTGCAGAACTCGACCCTGCCCAGCATCGCGCGCATCAACGGCGTTTGCATGGCCGGCGGCATCGGCCTGCTGTGCATGACCGATATGGCGATCGCCGCCGACCATGTTCAGTTCGGCTTGCCCGAAGTCAAGATCGGCCTGTTCCCGATGCAGGTGCTGAGCCTGCTGCAAGCCATCGTGCCGCGCCGCACGGTGCGCGAGTGGTGTCTTGCCGGCGAGCCCTTCAGTGCCGCCGAGGCGAAGGAAGCAGGGCTGCTCAACCATGTCGTGCCCACGGCCGAGCTCGATGCCAAGACGCAGTGGTTGATCGACCGGCTCGTCAGCAAATCGCCGACCGCTTTGCGCCGCGGCAAGTACGCCATGCGCGCGTTGTCGTCGATGTCCTTCGACGAAGGCATCGCGTTCACCGAAAGCCAGATCGCGCTGCTCGCCATGACCGAAGACGCGAAAGAAGGCCTGGCCTCGTTCAACGAAAAGAGAAGGCCGGTATGGACCGGACGCTGACCACCGCGACCACCGCAAAAATCGCCGATGCGGCCACCGCCGGCAGCGCTCACGCGGTCGGCCTGGCCGAATGGCTCACCCGCCGTGCCGCGCGCGCTCCGCACAAGCCCGCGCTGACCTGCAACGGCATTACCTGGAATTACGGCGAGCTGATCGAGCGCATCGAGCGCATGTCGGCGGTTCTGGCGGCCGGTGGCGTGACGCCCGGCGCACGAGTCGGCTACCTCGGCCTCAACGATCCGATGTTCGTCGTCGTGCTGTTCGCGACCGCGCGCATCGGCGCGATCTGCGTACCGCTCAACTTCAGGCTCAGCGGTCAAGAACTCGCTTTCATCATCGGCGACGCCGGCGTCCACACGCTGGTCGTCGGTGAAGAGCACATCGCGGTGATCGACGCGGTGCGCACCGACCTCGCTTGTCATTGCTTCATCCATCGCGGTGGAGCTGTACCGGGGTGGGAGTCTGCCGATGCGCTGATGGCGGGGGCTCGTGCCGAGCGGTCGTTGCCCGTCGCCGTTCCGGTGCGTGCCGACGACGTCGCCGTGATCATGTACACCTCCGGCACCACCGGCCACCCCAAGGGCGCGATGCTCACGCACGGGAACTTCTGGGCCAACAACCTCAACGAGATGTTCCTGTGGGACATGGTGTCGACCGACGTCACGCTCAACTTCGCGCCCATGTTCCACGTCGGCGGTTTGCTGTGCGGCAGCATGGCGACGCTTTTGGCGGGAGGCCACCTGATGCTGCAACGCGCCTTCGATGCAGAGGCGGTGCTGCATGCGGTTGCGGCGCACCGCATCACGGTGAGCTTCGCGGTGCCGGCGATGCTGCTCTTCATCAGCCAGCACGCGGCTTTCGAGGCGGCGGACCTCTCGTCGCTGCGATTGATCGCGGTCGGTGGTGCGCCGATGCCCGAGCCGTTGTTGCGTTTGTACGGCGCTCGCAACATCCCGGTGCACCAAGGTTATGGCATGACCGAGACCGCATCGATGATCACCTTCCTGCATCCCGACAGATCTTCAGACAAGCTCGGCTCCAGCGGCACGCCGCCGCTCATGACCGAGATCAAGCTGATCGATGCGTCGGGTGAGCCGGTGACTGCCCCCGGCGCCACCGGCGAGATCTGCGTGCGCGGCGCCAACGTCATGCCCGGCTACTGGAACCGGCCCGAGGCCACCCAGGCGAGCTTCACGCCCGATGGCTGGTTTCGCAGTGGCGACATCGGCTACCGCGACGCCGAAGGCTTTCTCTACGTCTGCGATCGCATCAAGGACATGGTCATCAGCGGTGGCGAGAACATCTATCCGGCCGAAGTCGAGAGCGTGCTGTACGACCACCCGGACATCGCCGAGGTCGCCGTCATCGGTGCCCCCGACGCGCGCTGGGGTGAGCGCGTGGTGGCGGTGGTGGCACCGTGCCCTGGCAAGTCGATCACGCTGGAAGGGCTGCACGCCTTTGCCGAAGGCAAGCTCGCGCGCTACAAGCTGCCGAAAGAGTTGCGCATCGTCGACGCGTTGCCGCGCAACTCGACCGGCAAGGTGCTGAAGGCCACGCTTCGCGTGCACAACGTCGCAACTGCGACCGGGAGTCCATGAACATGGACGCAAGCACCGCGAAATCGCGTTTGCTAACCTCTTCAAGCGCTTTTCCGGCGCGCTCTAGGTGATTTCCAATGATTGAAAACGTGAACTCGACGGCCGCTTCCGGCACGCTGGTGTCCCTGGTCCGCCACGGCGACATCGCCGTGCTGCGCATCGCCAACCCGCCCGTCAACGCGCTGTCGTCCGAAGTGGTCGCCGGCCTGGCCGCTGCCGTCGACGCGTTCGAGGCCGACCGCTCCTATGCCGCGCTGCTGGTCCACTGCGAAGGCCGCACCTTCGTCGCAGGCGGCGACATCACGTCGTTCGACGACCCTGACTTTTCGGCGGCGCTCTACAACGGCACGCTCGGCCGCATCGAGGCGCTCGACCGTCCGGTGGCGGCTGCCCTGCACGGCACCGTGCTCGGCGGCGGCCTGGAACTCGCGCTGGCGTGCCACTACCGCGTCGCGGTGCCCAGCACCAAGCTGGGCCTGCCCGAAGTCAAGCTCGGCATCCTCCCCGGCTCGCTCGGCACGCAGCGCCTGCCGCGCGCCGCCGGCATCGAACTGGCCCTCGACCTCATCTCCAGCGGCCGCAGCATCGACACGGCCACGGCGCTGAAGGCCGGCATCGTCGACGAGGTGCATGAAGGCAAGCCGCTGGACGTCGGGCTCGCGTACGCGCAAGCGCTGGTCGCCCGGGACGCCGCGCCGCGTCGGCTCAGTGCGGAAGTCGCATCCACCGCCGACCTGCCCGCCGACTTCTTCGACAAGGCACTGGCCGACGCCGTCAGCCGCAAGGCCTTCTATCCCTCGGCCCGCAACATCGTGCTCGCGGTGCAGGCATCGACGCTGCCCTTCGCCGAGGGCGAGGCGGTCGAGGCGCGGCTCTTCGAAGAACTGCGCGTCTCGCCCGAATCGCAGGCGATGCGCCATCTGTTTTTCGCAGAGCGTCAGGCTGCCAAGATTCCGGGGCTGGCCAAGGATGTGGCACTGCGGCCCATCGCGTCGGTCGGCATCCTCGGCGCCGGCACCATGGGCGGCGGCATTGCGATGAACTTCGCCAACGCCGGCATCCCGACGGTGCTGGTCGAAACGTCGCAGGCCGCGCTGGATCGTGGGCTCGGGCTGGTCCGCGCCAACTACGAAGCCAGTGCCGCCAAGGGCCGGCTCACCGCCGTGCAGGTCGAACAGCGCATGGCACTGTTGAGCGGCTCGCTCGACGACGCGGCGCTGGCCGACTGCGACCTCGTCATCGAAGCGGTGTTCGAGAACATGGACCTGAAGAAGCAGGTGTGCGCGCGCCTGGGCAAGGTCTGCAAGCCCGGCGCCATCATCGCGACCAACACCTCCACACTCGATGTCGACGTGCTGGCCGAAGCCACGGGTCGCCCGGCCGACGTGGTCGGCATGCACTTCTTCAGCCCGGCCAACGTGATGCGCCTGCTCGAAGTCGTGCGCGGTGCCAAGACGGCGCCCGACGTGCTCGCGACCGTCATGCTGGTGGCCCGCAGGATCGGCAAGGTGGCGGCGGTGTCGGGCGTGTGCTACGGCTTCATCGGCAACCGCATGGCCGAGGTCTACATGCGCGAGGCCGAGTTCCTGATGATGGAAGGCGCCAGCCCGGCGGAGATCGACAGTGCGGTCGAAGCGCTCGGCATGGCGATGGGCCCGTGCCGCATGCTCGACATGGCCGGCATCGACGTCGGCGCCAAGACGGTCATCGAGTACGGCAAGGCCGGCGGCCTGCCGCCCGACGACAGCTACCGCGCGGTGGTGCGCAAGATGTTCGAGCTCGGCCGCTTCGGCCAGAAGACGGGCTCGGGCTACTACCGCTACGACGGCCGCAAGCCCGTGACCGACCCGGAGACCGCGCGCATCGCCAAAGAGCAGGCAGAAGCGCATGGCATCGCGCAGCGCGCCGACATCGGCCGGCAGGAGATCGTCGAGCGCCTGCTGTACCCGCTCATCAACGAGGGCGCAAAGATTCTGGAAGAGGGTATCGCGTATCGACCGGGAGACATCGACATCGTGTGGACCGCCGGCTACGGTTTTCCGGACCACCAGGGCGGCCCGATGTGGATGGCCGACCGGATCGGGCTCACAGCCATCGCAGAGCGGCTGGCGCATTACGCCCAGGTGCGTGGCAACCCGTTCGGCTACTGGACGGTATCGCCATTGCTGGCGCGTCTTGCGAACAGCGGCCAGCGCGTCTCCGACTGGCAAGGCGCTGCGGCATTTGCGGAGAAACGTGCGGCGGTCTGGCAGGGGCGTTAGCATTTCAGCGATACGACCTGAAAGCCGCTGACATGACAAACACCGCATCGCCTGAATCGCTGGGCATGTGCTCGAAACGCCTGGCCCGCATCGACAAGTTCCTGGCCGACCAGTATGTGACGCCCGGCAAGATGCCGTGTGCCTTGCTGCAGATCGCACGCGGGGGACAACTGGTGCACCAGTCGGTGCTGGGGCATGCCTCGCTCGAAAGCGGCACGCCGCTGCGTGAAGACAGCATCGTGCGCATCTATTCGATGACCAAACCGGTCACCAGCGTCGCCTTCATGATGTTGGTCGAGGCGGGCTTGGTGGCGCTCGACGATCCGGTGCATCGTTTCATTCCGGCGTGGCGTGAGTTGGGCGTTTACCAGTCGGGACTGCCGGGCAATTTCCAGACGAAACCGACTGCTGCGCCGATGCGGATGGTCGATCTGCTGCGGCACACGTCCGGGCTGACTTACGGCTTTCAGATGCGCACCAGCGTCGACGCTGCCTACCGCCGAGGCAGGGTCGAGCCCTTCGAACAGGCTGAAGGACTGGACGGATTCATCGACCAGTTGTCTCAGCTGCCGCTGGAATTTTCTCCGGGCTCGGCGTGGAACTATTCAGTCGCCACCGATGTGCTGGGCTACCTGATCGGGAAGATTTCCGGCGTCCCGTTCGACGAGTTTTTGCGTCGGCGCATCTTCGAACCACTCGGGATGGTGGACACGGCTTTTCATGTCGGCGAAGACAAGGCCGCGCGTCTTGCCCAGTGCTATGTGAAGTCCGCTGTGGGTGCGCTGGCGCCAGCACCCGGCCGCACATTTCGCGAGCCTCCCGCAGCGCCTTCGGGCGGCGGCGGACTGGTCTCGACGGCCAGCGACTACATGCGCTTCTGCGAGATGCTGCGCCAGGGCGGTGCCTTGGGCGATGTGCGCCTGCTGGGTCCGAAGACGCTGCAGCTGATGCGCTCCAACCATCTGCCCGGTGGCCGCGAACTGGCCGATATGGCGGTCTCGATGTTCTCCGAAGCGACCTATGCCGGCGTGGGATTCGGACTGGGCTTTGCGATGACCACCGACGTGGCAAAGACCGGGCTGGCCGGCTCGGTCGGTGAGTACTGGTGGGGTGGATTGGCTTCGACGGCTTTCTGGATCGATCCGGTGGAGGACCTCTGCGTCGTGTTCCTCACGCAACTGATTCCGTCCAGCCTGTATCCGATCCGGCGTGAATTGCGCACCATGATCAATGCCGCCGTCATCGACTCCAGGGCTTGAGACGAAGACGACTTACGCCAACGAGAATGCGGTCATGCGCGGCAGGGTGCGCTCGCCGGTTTTCTGCAAGTGCTTGCGGGTGCGCGCCTCCGCCTTGGCCTGGTCGCCTTCGAGAATCGCCTCGGTGATGGCGCGGTACTCGGCCACCATCGAACGCAGGTCGGCGGTGGTGAGGGACTGATAGAACTGCGCCCGAAAAAGATGGGCGCGTGCTTGCGGCAGCACGCGATTCAGCTCGCCGCTGTTGGCAATGTCGAACATGACCTTGTAGTAGTTGGCGCGCTCGTCGAGCACGCGGTCGAGCGCCTCGGGCGTGTTGGCCTTGATGAGCTTTTGCGCCGCCGCCTCGAAGCGCTTGGCGTTGTTGCCGATGTGGATATTGGCGGCGGCCAGGCGCGCTGCCAGGCCGGTGAGCACTTCGAGCACACCCAGCAGGCTGGCTGCATCTTCGCGGTCTAGCGAGCGGATCACGGCCCCGCGGTGCGGCGTGAGGTCGACCACGCCGCTCGACGCCAGGATGCGCAAGGCCTCGCGCACCGTGCTGCGGCTTACGCCGAGATCGCGCGTGAGGTCAGCCTCGACCAGTCGCTGCCCGACGGTAAAGCGGCGCATCAGGATGCCTTTGCTGATGGCGTCGGCCACGCGGTCGGGCGTGCTGCGCGGATGCTGCGCAGCGAGCGGCGCTGGCGCTTTGACGGCCTTTGCTGCGCCAGCACGGGTCGCGCGGGCTGTTGGGGTGTCTTTCATTCGGGCTCGGGCAGTACAAAAAATGGGGGGCGGGCAGGCAGCGACAGACTCTAGAAGAGTGCGTCTGTCGCGTCGGCTCTGCTAGGGAAACCACAGCGACTAGCGAATTAATTGTCTGGCAATATTTGCAGACACTTGTGCCAGGCGGAATCAGGTTCAACCCTGCCGGGTGTACGGCTCAGCCCGGCCGTCGCGGGTCGGTCCTCCGTGTTTCCCTGAGGGCATCAAGGCAGGGTCGCAGCGTGTCGACACAAGACTGAGCATCGGGTGCTGCCTAGGCTCTAGGGACGTTGCAACACGCCGCCCTCCAAAATGCGGTCCATATGACCGATGAAACCCCAGCCCCATCGCCAGCCCGGCCTCCGCTGACTTTCCGCGAGGCCTTCGCTTATTGGCTGAAGCTCGGCTTCATCAGTTTTGGCGGACCGGCGGGGCAGATCGCACTGATGCACCAGGAACTGGTCGAGCGGCGCCGCTGGATCTCGGAGGGGCGCTTTTTGCATGCGCTCAACTACTGCATGCTGCTGCCCGGGCCGGAAGCGCAGCAACTGGCCACCTACATTGGCTGGCTGATGCATCGCACGTGGGGGGGCGTCATCGCAGGCGGGCTTTTCGTGCTGCCTTCGTTGTTCGTGCTGATCGGGCTGTCGTGGGTCTACATGGCCTTTGGTCACGTGCCGGCCATCGCCGGGGTGCTCTATGGCATCAAGCCCGCGGTGACCGCCATCGTCGTCTTCGCGGCGTACCGCATCGGCTCGCGTACGCTGAAGAACGCGTGGCTGTACGGCATCGCGCTCGCAGCGTTCGTCGCCATCTTCGCGTTCAACATGCCGTTCCCGCTGATCGTGCTGGCGGCTGCCGTGATTGGCTATGTCGGTGGGCGGAGGGCGCCGGGCAAGTTTTCGAGCGGCGGTGGCCACGGGCAAGGCGCGGTTTCATCGGCGCCGGCATGGATCGACGACGACACGCCGGTGCCGTCGCACGCCATCTTCAGCTGGTCGCGCATTCGACGGGTCACTGCGGTATCGATCGGCCTGTGGGTTGCCACCATCGGCGCGCTGACCGTGGCCTACGGATGGCATGCGGTGCTGACGCAGATGGCGTGGTTCTTCACCAAGGCCGCGCTGCTCACCTTCGGCGGTGCGTACGCCGTTCTTCCCTATGTTTTCCAGGGCGCGGTCGAGACGCAGCACTGGTTGACGGCGTCGCAGATGATCGACGGGCTGGCGCTGGGCGAAACCACGCCGGGTCCACTGATCATGGTCGTGGCATTCGTCGGATTCGTCGGTGGCTGGAGCAAGGAGATCTTTGGTGCGGGCTCGCCGTTTCTGGCCGGTGCAGCCGCCGCGACGCTGGTCACGTTCTTTACTTTTTTGCCGTCGTTCTTTTTCATCTTCGTCGGCGCGCCCTTCATCGAATCGACGCACGGAAAGATCAAGTTCACCGCGCCGCTCGTGGCGATCACCGCTGCCGTGGTGGGCGTCATCGTGAACCTGGCGGTGTTCTTCGCGGTCCATGTGCTGTGGCCGCTGGGAGTGGCGGGGCGCTTCGAATGGGCGGCGGCAGTGATCGGCGTGCTGGCGGCGATCGCGCTGTTCCGTTTCAAGGTTGGCGTCATCAAGGTCATCGCGGCCGCCGGGCTGCTCGGCATGGGGTGGCAATTGATGCGCTGAGGCCCGCGTTTGCGCCGGTCAGCCCGTTCGGTAGATGCCACGCATATCTGTCAGGTGTCGGACAAACCCTAGTTGATTGTCGGACAATCTCTTCGTACCATTTTGGCATGCAAGGTCGTGCGTAATGAATGGTTTTGGTGACTTCGATGTCGCACGGCTCGAGGTCTGGATGCGCGAGCGCATCGACGGCTTTCGCCCGCCGCTGACGCTCGGTCGATTCAAAGGCGGGCAGTCCAATCCCACCTATCTGGTGCTCGACGCGACGGGCAACCGGTATGTTCTGCGTAAGAAGCCCGAGGGCGCGTTGTTGCCCTCGGCCCACGCGGTCGACCGCGAATTCCGTGTGATCGATGCGCTGCGCGGCAGCGATGTGCCGGTCGCCGGCGCACGCGGGTATTGCGACGATGCCAATGTCATCGGCACGCCGTTCTATGTCATGGACTTCGTCGATGGCCGCATCCTTTGGGACCCAGCGCTGCCGGGCCTGGCCAATGTCGAGCGCACCGCGATCTACGACGACATGAACCGCGTGGTCGCCGCCTTGCACCGCGTCGACTACAAGGCAGTCGGCCTGGCGGACTATGGTCGCGCCGGCAACTTTTTCGATCGCCAGATCGGCCGCTGGACAAGGCAATACCAGGCCGCCGCGGCCGACGATCCGATCCCTGCAATGGAGCGGCTTATCGAGTGGTTGCCGGCACAGGTTCCACCCGGTGCGCAAGACGAGACGTGCATCTTTCATGGCGACCTGCGCTTCGACAACATGATCTTTCACCCGACCGAGCCGCGTGTGCTGGCGGTGCTCGACTGGGAGCTGTCGACGCTCGGCGATCCGCTTGCGGACTTCGCGTACCACGCACTGCCGTGGCGCCTCACGGCAGCTGAGTTTCGTGGCATGGCTGGAACCGACTATGCAGCGCTTGGCATCCCTGATGAAGCCACCTACCTGATGACGTACTGCAAGCGTGTCGGACGCGAGCCGATCGACCCGGCGCATTGGGAGTTCTACCTGACGTACAGCATGTTCCGGCTCGCCGCCATTCTTCATGGCATCTCGAAGCGTGCGCGCGATGGCACGGCCTCCAGCGCCGAAGCCATTGAAACGGGAGCGCGGGCACGGCCGATAGCGGAGGCGGCCTGGCGACAGGTCGAAGCGCACTTTTCGCGCGGCGAGCGCTAGCGGCACGCCATAGAAAACGCATCAGGTTCTTCAGTCAACGTAGTTGTTTGCAACACCCTCCGAAAGGTTCTCGTGTTCGAGTTTTCCCCCAAGGTCCAGGATCTCCAGAAGCGCCTTTCGGCCTTCATGGAAGAGCACATCTATCCCAACGAGAAGCGCTATTACAAAGAGGCTGAACAGTTGGGCCCGTGGAAAGTCGCGCCGGTGCTCGAGGAGCTGAAACCCAAGGCGCGCGATGCCGGACTCTGGAACCTTTTTCTGCCCGAGTCCTCGCATGGCGCGGGCCTGACCAACTTCGAATACGCGCCGCTCTGCGAGATCATGGGCCGCTCGCATCTGGCGCCCGAAGTCTTCAACTGTTCGGCGCCCGACACCGGCAACATGGAAGTGCTGGCGCGCTACGGAACGCCCGAGCATCAGGAGCGCTGGCTCAAGCCCTTGCTCGCTGGCGAGATCCGCTCGTGCTTTGCAATGACCGAACCCGACGTTGCATCGAGCGATGCGACCAACATCGAGTCGAGCATCGTGCGCGACGGTGACGACTACGTCATCAACGGCCACAAGTGGTACACGACCAACGCGACCGACCCGCGTTGCAAGATCGCCATCTTCATGGGCAAGTCCGACCCGGACAATGCCGATCGCCATAAGCAGCAATCGATGATCCTCGTGCCGCTCGACACCCCCGGCGTGACGGTGGTACGTGCCATTGCCGTCTTCGGTTTCTACGGCGTGCCCGACCGTGCTTCCGAGGTCACTTTCGACAATGTGCGGGTGCCGGCGTCCAACATGTTGCTGGGCGAAGGTCGCGGTTTCGAGATCGCTCAGGGCCGCCTCGGGCCCGGCCGCATTCACCACTGCATGCGCCTCGTCGGCCTGGCCGAGCGCATGCTCGAGAAGATGTGCAAGCGCAGCCTGTCGCGCGTGGCGTTTGGCAAACCGATCGCGCAGCAGGGCGTGACCATCGAGCGCATCGCGCAGTCGCGCATCCTCATCGAGCAGGCGCGACTGCTCACGCTCAACGCGGCGCACCGCATGGACACCGTGGGCAACAAGGTCGCCAAGGCCGACATCGCGATGATCAAGGTGGCGGCGCCGCAGATGGCGTGCCAGGTCATCGACTGGACCATTCAGGCCTTTGGCGGGGGCGGCACCAACAACGACGAAGGCATCGCGTCGGCCTATGCCACGGCGCGGCTGCTACGGCTCGCCGACGGCCCCGATGAAGTGCACCGCAACCAGATCGGCAAACTCGAATTGGCGAAGTACCGTTAATCTTCGACCGCGCGGAAGCGCGGAAATCGATCAGATCAAAACGAAGGAGACAAACATGCAACAGATTCGAATCGACGCCCGGACGTCCCTGCGGACTTCGGCTTCTTCATCGTCTGCGTCGGAGCGCGTGATGTGGCTCAACGCCGATCGCGTTCTTTACGTGGGGCTGCATGGCGAACCGTCGTTGCGCACACTCGGTGCGATCTCCATCTATGTATCGCTCAAATGTCCGCACAAGATCTGCATCGATGGTGAGACGTGGCAAGAGACTGAGTTTTCTGTGGTGCCGGCCGGTATGCCGCATCGCATCGCATCGGGTGAACGCATGATCTGCAATGTGCTGATCGAATCGGAGACAGTGGATCTCCAAAGCTTGCCTGACTACATTCGCAACGGTCGCGGTGCGGTCGATGCGCCAGCGGCCCTTCGAGCCATGCGCGACGCGCTGGATCGCTTCAAGCGCTGCGCGCTTCGGCAGTACGGGCGAACTGAAGATTTCGATCGTAACTTCTTTGGATGTGCCTTGCCGACGCGCCCGATCGATCGCCGCATTCGTGCGGTGCTGGACCGCATCAAGCAAGACCCGAACAGCCACACCTCGGCTGAAGATTGTGCGGTGGCGTCGCACTTATCGGTGTCGCGCTTTCTGCATCTGTTCAAGTCAGAAGTGGGGTCGCCGTTTCGGAGTTTCAGAACCTGGCAGCGTGCGCGCAGTGTTCTTTACTACGTGACGCAAAGCGCGAACCTGGCCAACATCGCACTCGATGTCGGCTACCCGGACTCGACGCATTTCAGTCACTCGATCCGGCAGGTCTACGGGCTCACGCCCAAGTCGATTTTTGCCGGCTGCCGCAAGCTCGCGCTGTACGGCAGCGGTGCGGCAGCAACACCGCGCTACGGGTTCCCCTGAACCTGTGGCGCGGCTGCTCGACGGGCTTACTTGGCAATAGCAGGCGTGCTTTGCTGCGCTTGCACCGCCGGTGCAGGGCGCGCCATCGTCGAGAGCAAGCGGCTGTTGTACTTGGATCCACCGCTCACGTTTTGATCGGGTGCATGGGCGGTTGCGACCGCGCTTTCGTACACCGCGTCGGGGTTGGCGACCGGCCTGAAGGCTTCCGCACCGCGTGAGCCACGCGCCACGTTCTGGTTGGGCGCAGCCGCGGTGCTGACAGCTTCTGCATCGACGTCGGCACGGTTCTTCGACGAAACATGGGTGTGCACCCCGGTGTAATTTTCAGCCTGTGCGCCGGTGATGGCAAGCAGGGAGAGTGCGGCTGCGGCGGTGATGATCTGGAGCTTGTTCATACGGTCCTCGGAAGATGTTGTTTGACTGGGTTCGCTTCGACAGCCCTTGCTGACTGCAGGTCTGTGCGGAGAAGTGTCCGGGCGTCGGGGCCTTTTGAACTCGACCGATCAGAGACACGGTGTTTCTGTGCGGGCAACAATCGATGCGGGTTTCGATGGCATTGCCGTTGCGCTTCGAAGGGCCTGTCCCAAATGCGTCCGCCAATGGCTTTTCGGTCGCACACGAGACGCACCGCGAGTGTCTTGATTCGTAGAGTGAAGCCCTGATTCTTCTGAAAGGCAAACTCATGCGACACGCACTCGACGCCATCAATCAAACCGCTTCGTTCAATCGATGGGCCGGTTTCGAAGTCGTGCATGCAGGCAACGGCGAGGCAGAGCTGAGCATGCTCTGGCGCGCCGACGACATGGGCCAGTACGCCGGCTTTCTGCATGCAGGGCTCATCGGCGGACTGCTCGACACCGCTTGTGGTTTTGCTGCGGCAACGACGTCGGGCCGAGTGTTGGCATCGCACTTTTCGGTCAACTGCCTTGCCCCAGCGGTGGGGCGCCGCTTCGTCGCCAGGGGACGCGTGATCAAGGCCGGACGTCGTCAGGTCTTTGCGGCTGCGGAGCTGTTCGCGGAGCCTGAAGGCGGTGGTCAACTGAAGCTGGTGGCGACGGGGAACGCGGTGCTGGTGCCGGTCGAAGAAGCGGCAAGCAAGCCGCCCGCTCCGGCCGATGTGAAGTCGGGCGCTTGAGGTTCACACCGCGCGCAAGCGCTCGCTAGGTCAGGGCCTGCGACGCTGACTGGTGCTCGGTGCGGGCAATTGCATCGGACTGGTTGCGAGCAGATCTTTGTAGAGCGCTTCGGTAGCGTTGAGCATCGTGCCGAGCGGATGGGCACGGCAGTATCTTTCGATCGACTGCGCCATCGACTCCGGCGGCGGCAGCGCGGCACTCGTCATGATGAAGTCGAGTCTCGCCATGTTGGCGCCCGACAGGTAGCCTTGCACCCAATAGATCCACGGATCTTCCTTGCGCGCAGCTCGCGCTTGCAGGTACTCGTTGCAGCCTTTGACGGCGAAGCCCTGCACGTTCATTTGCTGGGCTTGCGCGCTGTTGGCACACACTGCCAGCATCGCCGTCAGCAGGATGGTCGACAACGCCGTTGCAGCCTTCGTCTTCAGCATGCGTCTCCTTGAAGTTCAATTTCAGTATCGATTATTCGCCATCATTGCCTTGGCGGAGTCGACTCGCGTGCTGCCAGTGCGAGCTGCAGCCGGTGCATGCATCGTCGCCACGACCCAGCGTGCGTCGTAGACGTCGGTGAGCAAGAGTCCCGACTGTTCCGGCGAGCCGCTCGCGGGTGATGCCGACAGCGGTTGGCGCGGGAAGCTCGATCATGCAGGCCCATGACAGAGTGAACTTCACCGTAGCGGATGCAAGGCTCAGGCCATGGTCGGCCGCACGATCGGCTGCGTCACCATCGGAGTTCTTCTGGCGCGCCGCGCAGGGAGTCTGTCAAGTCGACTGGCATTTCCGAGCTCGCCGCGTGGCGGCCGAATGCGCGCGACAGGGGTGCCACGACGATGCCGGTCGTTGCGTGCAGCGCATCGAGGTCGAGCGCCCGGAGTGTCGTGTGCTCGCGCCGGCGCGATTCATCGTGGGGCGTGGACTGGCCTTGCAACCCATGCGGTGCGTCGCCGAGCGAAGGGTGGCACATCAGCACGTCGCCGCTGCGGCATTGCCGCAGCCATTGCGCAAAGGCGTGCTGGTAGTCGCCCTCTTTGGCGGGAAAGGGGTACACGCCGAGCAAGCACCGACTCATCGGAACGCCGTGCTGTTCCGCGAGACGCTGCAGCGCGCCACCGCCCAGCGCATGGATCACTCTCGCCTTGGCGTCGGTCTTGCCGCGCAGCAGCCAGCTTGGCTCGGCAGGCGCCGTGTTGCGCAACCACGGCGGTGCCGCCCGGTACCGGCCCATCAGTTCTGCAATGAGCAGATCGCGCACGCCGGGCAACTGGTGCACGTGACGATGGCCGTCAACGAAGGCGGGCGCCCGACCCATCCGGTCTTCGAAGCTGTTCAACTGAAAACGGATTTCGTCGCGCAACCGGTTGCCGCGCAGCAGACCCAGATAGGCCATGGCGATGAGCGACACCAGGCTGCCATCGCGGCCGCCCGGCGCCGATGGAAAGTCCAGGTCGAGGTGCAGCCCGATGTCGACATGGTCGGCGTCCAGACGCCGCAAATTGCGAGATCCGGTGTGCCAGAAATTGCGCCGAACCATGCAACCGATGGCGGAGATCTTGCCAAGTTCGGCCAGTTCGAGTGCCGCCGCATCGATGCCCTCGCTCAGGCCGAAGTCGTCGGCACAGATGCACAAGAAGCGTTCGTCGCTCATGACGCATCTCCAGTCGATGGGCGTGCTGGCTTGCCGAATTCGACGCAGCCCGCACTTGGACGCTGCGGGCCATCGAAGCGCCAGATGGCTGCCTCCTGGTTGTGCGCAACCGGAACAAAGCGCTGGTCGAGGAGCCAGGGCGAGGTGAGAAACGAAGCCGACGAGCCGACGATCCAGGTGCGCTTCGGCATGCAGAGCACGCGCGGGAGATCTTCTCGATTTACCAGCGTGGTGGCCGCCCTGGCGGGCTCGAATCGGCCCGCGTCGCTCAACTCGTTGCGCCAGTTGTCATGCAGCGGCAAGGCAGGGTCTTGCCAGTCGCTCACGACCATGACCGTGTGCTTCAGCTTCCAGTAGAACGGGATCTCGTAGTAGTAGGCATCGAGCATCACGACCTGATCGTCTGCAGCGATGCGCTCCTCGGCGGGCAGATACAGCCGCGCACCGGGCGGCGTTCCCAGCCGGTCTGCAACGATCACCGAAGCAACGCAGATGACGGCGGCAATGCCGGTCGTCCATTGCAGTTTAGGGCTCGTCATCCACCGCGTCGGTGTCGTGGCACGCAAGGCTCGCGCGATGAACCATGCGAGTGGTGGAAGGGCTGGGAGCACATAGCCGATGAGCTTGGATTTCGGCAACGAAAAGAACACCACGATCACGATGAACCAGACGAGCATCAGCCAGTCGACATCGGAAAATGCGGCGCTTGCAGTGGTAGCGATCGGAGTGTGGCCGCTATGCCGACGCGCAACGGCTTGCCAACCCATCCAGCCAATCCATGGCAAGGTCAGCCCGACGATCACCGGCCCATAGAACCAGAAAGGGTGCGCGTTGTTGAACCCCGCTGTCGCGAAGCGCCTGAAGTGTTGCGTCACGACGAAGTAGTCGTAGAAGCCTGGGTAGCGCACCTGCATGGCAACAAACCACGGCGCTGCGATCAACAGAAAAATGCACCAGCCAGGCCACCACGCGAGCATTCCTGCGGCGCGAAACCGGCGGGTCACGATGCACCATGTCACGAAGATAGCGCCGGGAAGCACGAACCCGATCAGCCCTTTCGCCAGTACGCCCAGCGCTGCCATCGCAAAGGCCAGGGCGAGTGCGCCGCGCCAGGCGCCACCGCGCTCTTTTGCGAGTGCAGCGTGCGCCGCTGCGAGCACCGTCGCGGCGATGCAGCCGGCCACCAGCATGTCGAGGTTGGCGAACTGCGCACCGACGTAGAAGAACGGCAACGTCAACAGCACGACCGTGGCGACCGATGCGCTCACGCCGTCGGCCCAGCGCCGCGCGAAAATGAGCAGCGCGCTGGCGGCCAGCGTGGCGCCCAGTACCGATGGCAAGCGCGCCGGCCACTCCGACACGCCGAAGACCGACATCGACGCCGCGCTGATCCAGTAGAACAACGGCGGTTTATGGAAGAACGGAAGGCCGTCGAGCCGTGGCACCAGCCAGTGGCCCGTTCTCAGCATCTCGAGCGCGACGCCGGCGTAGCGGCCTTCGTCCGGCGCGGTGAAGCGCCGCAAGCCCGCGGTGGCCGCAAGCCATAGGAAGATGATCGCGATGGAGAGGAGGGTGCGGTGCCAGGAGGACTGTCGGAGTGAGTTCTGGATCGACCGCATCACTTCTTGTCGCCTTCCAGCCCGGTGCCTGTGACGCTCCTGACGATGTAGAGCGGCCGCCCTTTCACTTCTTCGAAAACCCGGGCCACGTATTCGCCGACGATGCCGGTCGAAATCATCTGCACGCCGATGAAGAACATCAGGCTCACCACGATGGTTGACCAGCCCGAGACGGCGTCCCCGACCACGAAGTGATCGATGATGAGGAACACGCCGTAAGCGAATGCAGGCACAGCCATCAGCAGCCCGAAAATGCTGACCAGCCGCAGTGGCCAGGTGGTGAAAGACGTCAGTCCATCGACTGCCAGATGTACCAAGCGCAGCATGTTGAAGGTGCTGACGCCTTGCGCCCGAGGCGCCGGCGTGTAGGGCAACGGCACCGCCTTGAAGCCGACCCATGCATACAAGCCCTTCATGAACCGGCTGCGCTCGGGCAGGCTCAGCAGCGCATCCACCACCTTGCGATCCATCAACCGGAAATCGCCGGCATCCTCCGGCAGTTCGAAGCGACCAGACGAGTTGACCAGCTTGTAGAAGAGCTGGCTGCCCCAGCGCTTCAGAGCGGCCTCGTCGGTGCGTGCTTCTCGCACGGCGTAGACGACATCGGCGCCGGCCGACCACTTCTCGATCATCGAGCCGATGAGCGACGGCGAATGCTGCAGATCACCATCGAGCAGGATGACGGCGTCGCCACGCGCTGCTTGGAGGCCTGCGGTCAACGCTGCCTCCTTGCCGAAGTTGCGTGACAGCGAGACACAGCAAAAGCCTTCGAGCTCGCACCATGCGGCAACCACCGAAGCGGTGTTGTCGGTGCTGCCATCGTCGACAACGATGATCTCCCAGCGCAGACGCGTGGCCCACAGGATCTCTTCGAGGCGGGGCAACAGCACGCGCAGATTGGCCGCCTCGTTGAAGCAAGGGATCACGCATGACACGCTGCGTGCTTCGGATGCGTCGATGTGTTGGGGAGCCGGCGTTACGTCGGTCTTCGACGCGGCCGCGTCGATGGCGTCGATGGTGACGTCGCGGACCAGTCTTGGCCCGGCGTGAATCGGCGGCCTCATGAAGCCCTCCACTCGGCATCGTTGGCGAGCTCGCCGGGACGCGATCGTCGTGCAACAAGACGGGCCGCCATCAACGCCGCCAGGCGCACCTCCAGCAACGCGAGCACGCCGGTGAGCGAAGCCGCCAGTGCCATGCCTGCAGCGATGTCGATCGGCGAGTGAACCCCGACATAGATGCGCGCCCATCCGGTCAGTGCTGCCAGAACCAGCACCACCGCACCGACAGGACGCAACGCGGCGCGCAACATGAAAGCGAAGCCGATGAAGAACATCACGGTCGCGTGCGTGCTCGGCAGCGCGGCGCTCGGGCCATGCACGATGTAGGCGGGCACGAGTCCGGCCACGAACGGGCGAGGCATGTTGAGCCAGGCCGCGATCAGATGCGAGAGCAGGGATGCCAGTGCCGCACCGACGACCACTGCTGCAAGGTAAGGCCGCTCGGCGCGCGCATGCCAGCCGGCCCACAGCACGGCCGCGGCGCACAGCGCACTGCCCCACAACGCGAAGACACTTCCCGCAAGGAGTGCCCATGAATTGGGATCGTCACCTGCGGCGATCCATTGCAACAACGCCGTGTTGGTGGCATTCATCATCTCGAAACCTTTCGACCGAAAACAAGGAATCTGTCTGCACACGCGCGCGGACAGGAGTCGACGTCAGGCGACGTCGCTTGTCAGGTCGTCACAGGTGGGGCGGTGTGCGGCGGCTGGGTCCGCCAGAGCACAGTGGGCGGCGGCGCGCCGCTGGTGTAGGGCACGCGCTCGACAATCGTGCGCTCGATGGGGACGAGCAACCGGACCAGCGCGACTGCAAGCGGCAGCAGCAAGAGCACCAGTGCCATCAACACATCGAGTCCATGCGCAAAGGCATTGGGCACATCGATGTGCGCGGCGGCCGGCACATACAGCGTGGTCTCCAGCTCTTTGCTGTGATCGTCCCGATCGTCTGGCGAAAACAGCGCCATCGCTTCGACGTTGCGCACGCGAAAACCCGGCTCGTCTTCCCAGCCGTCTTGCCGGAAATGCGTGAAGAGAAAGGGCTGCAGAACGGTCAGTACGACACCCGCCAAGCACCACCACACAAAGTGTGTTGCGACAAGGCGACGAAGAAGAACGGTAAGCACGAAGAGATTCTATGAGGCACTTCCAATTGGTACCTGAACGTGCTAGTCAGCTTGGGAAATAAATTTGCAGGGCTTGCTGGTGCCGGCTTGGGCCGTCTGCGCGCCTTCAGCTGCGGCAGTTGCGCAAGATGAGTCGGTCATGCCGCGACCCCGAAGAGTGAGCCAATACCGAAGGTGATCGCCATCGCCAAACCCGCCCAGAAGGTTACGCGCCATGCCGCAGTCAGCACCGGCGCCCCGCCGGCCCGCGCCGACACCACGCCCAGCAGCGCAGAGAACGCCAGCGACGCCAGGACCACCAGCGCGATCAACAGCGCAGGCGACGCGAGCCAGGCGACCAGCAGCGGCAGCGCCGCACCGATCGAAAAGCTCGCCGCCGATGCCAGCGCAGCCTGGACCGGCCGGGCGCTCAGAGTGGTCGAGATGCCCAACTCGTCGCGCGCGTGAGCGCCGAGCGCATCGTGTGCCATCAGCTGGCGCGCGACCTCTGCAGCGAGTGGCCTGTCGAGTCCGCGCCCGACATAGATTGCAGCGAGTTCGCGGTGTTCGGCGCTCGAATCTGCATCGATCTCGGCCATTTCCTTTCGCAGGTCGGCGGCCTCGGTGTCGGCCTGCGAGTGCACCGAAACGTATTCGCCGGCGGCCATCGACATGGCGCCCGCGACCAGGCCGGCGAGCCCGGCTACCAACACGCTGTGAGGCGTCCCGTGCGCTGCGGCAACGCCGAGGATCAGGCTCGATGTAGACACGATGCCGTCATTGGCGCCGAGCACGGCGGCACGCAGCCAGCCTATGCTCTCGCTCCGATGCCGTTCGTGGTGTCGAGTGAATGCCTTCATGCGCCCACCTTGTCTTCGGAGCGCAGAAACGGAAGCATCCGCCGCAACGTGCCGTCGCGTCGCAGGTAGTGATGAAACAGTGCCGCGGCAACGTGCAGACCGATCAGGTAGTAACCGACAACGCCCAGCGTCTCGTGGATTTTTTCGATCTGGTGCGCCAGCGTCTTGTCGGGTCCGATGAGCGGAGGAAGGGTCGCGCCGAAGAACGGGATCGTCTGGCCCGATGCGCTGAGCGTGAGCCAGCCGAGCACGGGCATGGCGAGCAGCAATGCATACAGCGCGAGATGCGTCACGGTCGCCACGGCGTTCTGCCAGCGAGGAATTCCCGGCAACGCTTGGGGCACAGGGCCAGACAAACGGTTTGCGACTCGCAGCACGGCGACGGCGAGTACCGAGAGCCCAAGCATGTAGTGCCACATCAGCAGCGCTTGGCGCGGGTCGCTGTTTTCGGGGAAGAAGTCGGTGAGATTGATGCAGGCGTAGACCGCGATCAACTGGAGCACGATCAGCCAGTGCAAAGCGATCGATAGTGAGCCGTAGCGTCGGGTGGAGTTTCTGAGGGTCATGAAATTCGAAGCCTGAAAAGAGGTGTGGAAAGGCGCGCGCGGGGGCGCGCCGCTGGTATGCGGAACGCGCTCGCAAGAGATGCGTCCGGCGGAAACAGCCACCGCAGTAACGCGATGGCGAGGGGCAGCAGCAGCGACACCAGCGCCATGCGAAAGCCTGGTTCGTCTTCCCAGCCGTCCTGACAGAAGTGCGTGAAGAGGAAGGGCTGCAGCGCCGACAGAAGCACGCCGGCAAGGCACCACCAGAAGAAGTGGGTTGCGACGAGTCGACGAAGTCGGGCGGTGATCACCGGCGGATTCTAGAAGCGGGGTGGTACCGCGCGAGCGTGATGCCTGTTGATCCAATCGATGTCACCGCTTCATTTCCAGACGATCGGTGCGAAGCCGCTGTCGACTGTCGGTGACTGCGCGCGCCGCCAGGTACACGGCGCCGGCCGACGCCAGTCCCCCCGCGCCGGTTAGAAGAAAGAGCAGCAATATCTGGTACTTCACAGCCTCGATCGGGTCCATGCCGGCGAGCAGTTGGCCGGTCATGATTCCGGGCAGCGTGATGATGCCAGCGGCCGACATCTGGTTGATGATCGGAATCATGCCGCGCCGGATGGACGATCGTGTCAGTTCGCCCAGCGCCTCGCGCATGGTGGTCCCTAACGCCAGCTGCGCTTCGATGGCTTGCCGGCGATTCACGACGCCTTCGAAAAAGCTGTCGAGCCCGAGCGTTGCCGAATTCAGAACGCTGCCCAGCACGATGCCCATCAACGGAATGGCATAGCGCGGGTCGTACCAAGGCTCCGGCCGGATGGCGGTCATCAACGCCATCACAACTGTTGCCACGCTTGAGATGCCGACGACAGCAAGGCCGATGCGGTAGTTGCCATGTTGCTGCAGACGGCGCTCTGGCCGTACCGCCACTTCACGCGCTGCGGCACCGATCATCAGGAGCACCACGACGACCGTGACGGTCGGCGACTGCAGGCGAAAGACGACTCGCAAGAGCAGCCCCACCAGAAGGAGCTGGACGACCATTCGCGCGGCCGCCCACAGCACCTGTCGATGCAGGCGCAGCCGCAGAACCATCGAAGCAACTGCATTCGCCAGCACCAACACGGCGGCGAGCGCCACGTCGGTTAACTCAAGGTGGACCGTGGTCATGACGCGCGCAGCTGCCGGTCGACGACCGCATAGTGGCGTTGCGCCACGCGATGGGCCTGGTCCCGTGAGTGCGTGACCCACAGCACCGACAAGCCCTGGTCCACATACTTCTGCAGTAACGATTCCATTGCCATCGCCGAAGTCGCATCCAGTGACGCTGTGGGTTCATCGAGCAACAGCACTTTGGGCTCGCGCGCGAGCGACCTGAGCAGCGAAATGCGCTGACGTTCGCCGGTTGACAACCGGTCGACATCGGCATCGAGCGTTGCGTTCGGAAGCCCAAGCAGGGGCTGCAGCAAACGCATCGCGTCGAGCATGGGCCGTGGAAAATGCGCAGCCACCTTCGCTGCCCACCAGACCGGCTCGGCGGTTTGGTACACCACCTGGCTGCGCCACTGCGGCGCAGTCCACGTGTCGCGTTCACGGCCGTTCAACCGAACCTCGCCGACGCCCGGGTCCAGATCGGCAACCAGGCGCAAGAAGAGAGTTTTGCCCGCGCCTGAAGGGCCCATGAGCGACACACATTCGCCGCGGTCGATGTGCAGATCGAAAGGGCCGCCATGGGCCGAGCGCAAGCCGCGCACGCTCAGCTGCGGTAAAGGCAAGTCAGTCATGCCGTCTCAACTTCAGTGAACCTTAAGCAAAGCAGAGCGAACATTCCGATTTGCCGAGATCGCAGTTGCCCAAAAGCTGCGCTGGCTTGCCATAGGAAACCGATTTGACTTCGACAACCCTCGTCCGTATCGCATCCATTCTCGAAAAAGATTTCCATGCCGACCCGCTGCTTGTACTGCCGTCGACTGCGCTTGCTGAACTCGGCCTGGATTCGCTGGCACTCATGGAATTTGTCTTCGCGGTGGAAGACGAGTTCGAACTTCGCATTCCAGAGGATCGCCTCGATCCACGTGAGGCGGGCATCACGTTGCAGCGCTTGTGCGAAGTGATCGACGGGTTGGTAGCCGCACGACCAGAGCCTGCGACAAAATCCAAATGACCGACTGACGGTAAGTTCGCCGGACTCTGCATGAGCTTCTTGCTCACCGGGTGATGCGCTCCGCACGTTGCGGCAGCAGGACAACGCAAACAAGGATGAAGGCAGCCAGTGCGGCGGTCGCGGTGTAGCGGCTCATTTCGAGGCCACCGGCCGCATGGGGCTTGTCCAGCAGGTCGCCCACGGTGGCGCCCAGTGGCCGCGTCAGGATGAACGCCACCCAAAACAAGGCCGTGCGCGAAATACGCGTCCAGAAGTAGGCCGCTCCCACGAGCGCCAGCCCCACCGCGAACACGATGGCGCCCCCTTCGTAGCCGAGTCCCAGTCCGACATCCGGATCGGCTGTCCAGTCACCGAGCGCGGTGCCCAGCGTCTGTGAAAACATGATGGTTGCCCAATAGAACAATTCGGCCTTGCGCGTCGTGATGGCTGAGACGGAAACCGATCCGAGAGCCCGATGCCACAGCGCCAAGGTGCCGATCACCAGCAACAAGAGAATCGTGGACCCGCCGAGGTACCCGATTCCCAGCGATCGATCGAGCAGGTCGGCGAGGGTGGTTCCAACGGTCGTGGTGGCCACGATCACGCCCCAGAAAAGAAATGGATGAAACTTCGTCGTCCTGATCTGGGCGGCCACCGCGACGACGAAGACGGTCGCGAAGATGGCCGTCCCAATGAGGTAGCCGAGGTGCATCGACATGGTCACGGCGTCGCCAGCCGTTTCCCCGAGTGTCGTCGCGGCGATCTTCACCACCCAGAACCCGAAGGTGACCTCGGCGACCTTTCCGAGTTCTATTCCGGGGAGTTGTTTCATGGATGGGTCTTTGCGAGCGGTGGGTCAAGGTTTGGGCGGCGAACCGAGCTTCGTCGACCTGTGCTTATGAAATCCTTAAGGCGGCGATTTCTGGCTTAAGGCGCCCTTAATGATTCGTGCGGGACCATCTTCGCCATGCTTCTTCAAAGATCGGGATGACGCTGGACAACCTGGCTGTCTTCGAGTTGATGTCCGCGGGCTCGCACGCCTCGGCGGTCACGCTCGCCTTGGCTTCTGTGCTCGCGCGTCTTGCGGACTGGAGCTTGCCTCTCGCCGCAGTGATTGCGTGGAGCCGAGGGGACAGACGGTTGCGCGTTGACTTGCTGTGTGTGCTGCTTTCAGCAGCAATAGCCTACGCAGTGGTTCTCGTCATCCGCACGAGCGTTTGTGTGCCCGGGTTGGCGAGCGCCAGCTGGACCGCCTTCTCAGGATGCTGGATGGGCCCGGGATCTCCCAACGCACAGGTCGTGCTCTGGTGGAGCGTCGCGCTGGCCTTGGTGCCGTTCGGCCGGCTCGCCTGGTTGAGTTTCCCGCTGTTGACGGTCGGGCTCGGCGCGGGCTGGAGCCTGGTGTATCTGGGACAGGTCTTCCCGCTCGACGTGCTGAGCGCGTTTCCGGCTGCCGCGGCCGGAGCGCTCGTCACGTGGGCCTTGCGCGCTCTGGTCAGGCCGGCCTGTCATCGTCTGGTTCGTCGCTCCCTTGCATTGACTGCCTGGCGCCACGCCTGAAGGTCGATCCCCGATACTGCGACCATGCGACTGCTCGTTGTTGAAGACGACCCGATGATTGGACGAGCGATACGTCAGGGACTCGTCGCGGCCGGCTATGCAGTCGACTGGGCGGAGGACGGACGGATCGCGGAGCTCGCGCTGGCCAACGGTGTCTACGACCTGGTGGTACTCGATCTGGGTCTGCCGGCACGCGATGGCATGACGGTGCTCGAAGAACTCCGTCGCGCGGGCAACCATGTTCCGGTCATCATCGTGACGGCCAGGGACGCCGTGGACCAGCGCATTGCCGGACTCAATGCGGGTGCCGACGACTACCTGTTGAAGCCTTTCGATCTGGATGAATTAATTGCTCGTGTGCGCGCCCTGTTGCGACGACGCGCCGGCGTCGGTTCATCGCTTTTGACGGCAGGCGCCTTGAGTCTGGACACCGTGCGCAAGTCCGTCACGAAGGAGGGCGCCCCGGTGTCGTTGTCGGTGCGGGAGTTCGCTTTGCTCGAGGTCTTGATGCAGCAGCCCGGAGCGGTGCTCTCACGCGAGAAACTCGAGGAATCCATCTACGGATGGGACGACGATATCGGCAGCAACGCGATCGAGGTGCACCTGCACAACCTTCGGAAGAAGCTGGGCGCACAAGCCATCGTGAACGTGCGTGGCGTTGGCTACAGGTTGGCGGAGTAGCCCGGTGAGATCACTGCGTGGCGACCTGATGAAGTGGCTGCTCGGGGCATTGGGCTTCGGCTCTCTCGTGCTCGTGATGGTCGCGTACGTCGTGACGCTCGGCGAAATGAACGAGGTGCTGGACGAAAACCTCAGAGAGGTCGCCGAGGCGGTGGCGCAGTACCACGCGAGCGCGCAGGTGACGGCCAAGCCGCTGCCCGCGATGCCAGGCGGCCAAAGCGACGATGACGGCGACCTGGTGAGCCTGGTCTGGCAACGTGACGGCACACCCGTTTTTTCTTCCAATCCGCGCTTCGCTTTGCGTTTCACGGATGTGCCGGGGCCGGGCCGTTTCGAGGTCGCTGGCCAGGAATGGCGGACCTACACCGTCGTGCTGACCGACACCGTGGTGCAGGCGGCGCAGCGTACGACCGCGCGTCACCAGATGGCCGTTGAATCGGCGTCGAAACTTTTCATTCCATTGGTTGCGCTGATCATCTTGCTCGCCGGACTCATCGTTGTAGCGCTGCGGCGTGGCATGCGTCCATTGGACGAAGCCACCGGCCAGATCGCGCGGCGCAGCGCGCTCAGTCTGGAGCCGATCGCCAGCGAAAACATGCCACGCGAGATGCAGCCGTTGGTCGCCGCGTTCAACGAACTGATGCAGCGGCTGTCCAATGCCTTTTCGATGCAGCGGCGCTTCGTGGCGGATGCTGCACACGAACTTCGCTCGCCCGTCACGGCGCTGCGGCTGCAGCTCACCTTGCTGGACCGCGCGGCCGATGCTGCGGGGCGCGTCGCCGCGTCCGCTGACCTCCGGCTGGGCATTGAACGCTCCGAGCGTCTGGTCGAGCAACTGCTGCAGCTTTCACGCGCACAACCCGATGTGGACCTGCACCATGTCGAGCGTCTGAGTCTCGGCGATCTGGTGCGCTCCGTCGTCGCGGAATTCCATCGTGAGGCCGTGGCACGCGGCATCGACCTCGGCGCGTCGACGACCGAAGGCATCTCAGTGGATGGCGACGCCATGCAGCTGAGAGTGTTGCTCAACAATCTGGTGCGAAACGCCTTGCGGTACTCACCCGACGGCAGCCGTGTCGATGTCGTCGCCGCCATCGAAGAGGGGAGACCGGTGCTGCGGGTGATCGACAACGGTCCTGGTATTTCGGCGACTGACCGAGACCACGTCTTCGAGCGCTTCCGTCGCGGCAGTGCATCGCATGTGCGCAAAGGCGATCCCGCTGGCAGCGGCCTGGGCCTGGCCATCGTGCATGCCATCGCGCTACGCCATGGCGCCATCGTGAGTCTGCACTCCAGCCTGGAGGTGTCGCCGGGCCTCGAGGTCCGGGTCACGTTCGGTTAGCCGGTTGTCGTGCCCTCAATGTTGCGCGTCGTTCGCCTTGAGTTCGAGGTAGGTCGCTCGATCGATCTCGTGCAGCTGCCGCGGATACTTCTCAGTGTCTGAGAACCATGCATTGCGCGCGCTTTCGGGGTCCTTGGTCGCATTGACATGGGCGTCCAACGCCAGAAAGTAGCGCATTGCATTGCGCTCGACGAGCCCGTGGGTTCCGCCGACGTACTCGGGCGTTCCTTCGGGAGTCTGGCCGATGACGGTGAAGCCGACCTTCGATCTCCCGAACGTCGCGAGGTATGCCTGCATGGCGGTATGTGCCAAGAAGTTCTCCTCATACGAATACGAGAAATGCAGAAAGCTGTGTGATGCATCGGCGGGCACGGCCTCCACCACGATGCGATAGTTGCTCGTCCCCAAAGGCCCGGAGTTTGCCGCGAGCCGCACCTCCAGATGCTGCGCCGTTTTGTCGATGAGGTTGAATACGAACGGGAGCTGAAATGCGTTTTCGACAGGCTGGTCGTACTTGCGGACAACGCTCAGAGTGATCTCCGCGCCCGAGGGACCACTCGCCACAGTGCACTTGCGATTGTTGATGTGCAACAGCATGGTTTCGCACCATTGAGTAGGCGTCCCCAGCAACGTCACAAGCGCTCCCATGGGCTGATCGACGATGGCATAGACGTCGCCTTTAAGCCCGTCAGATGTCTCGCTGGACTTGAGCAGCATCGGCCGCTTCAAGGACGAGCCGGCCAATTCGGCCCGCATCAAACCCAGCAAGGTCGAAAGACGCGCCCCATCGGAGGCACGAACAGGCAGAGCCAAGGCGCAGACCGCGCACGCGACGATGGCACCGGGCCAGCGTCGCATCGGTCTGCGGTCTAAAACGGGGCCAGTTCGACACAGGAACGCAAGGACTCGCATTGAAAGCAAAAAGGGACAGACATGAGGGCTGGGCAGTGTCGGAAGCTTCGGCTTAAGGAACACTTAATCTGCCCGCCGTATCTCATCTCCGCTCTGCTCCCACAACGAGTAGCCGGACAGATACAGAGCATCCTGTCCCACGACGACAAGGGAGGATAGGGAGCACGCTCATTTTTGACGTTTAGAGGAAAAAAGAATGGCTGTTAAACCCGATCGCATGTCGAATGAGCGACTCCATCGTCATTTGGCTGCGTTCAATGCGAGTCGTTTGGCGCCAGGCCTGCCGTCATCGGACTGGGAAGACGATCTCCATCGGGAGCATTCGCATCGCGTCGCTGAAGGGCGCGATCTGGAAACACTGCGTCTTGCAGTCGCACCGCTAGGTTTCGAATCCGCAGGTGACACTGACCACTTTGTTCGTTGGTTCGAGAATCTTGCTGTCGTCGGTCCTGGGCAAGGACACCCGCTTTTCGCCTGGCTTGCGGAAAAGGCCGACCTCGCGCAAATGCGATGGTTCCTCACGCAGGAAGCGTCTGGCGAGGCGGGATTCGAAGACCTGCTTGCCTACGCGCAGGTGAAGCTCCCGGCTCGTGCGAAGCTGGAGTGCGCGCGCAACTTCTGGGATGAAATGGGCCACGGCAAGCAAGGCGCCATGCACAGCCAAATGCTGGACAACATGGTGAACGAACTCGGTCTTCAACCCGCCGTTGCCACGACCGTTTGGGAATCCCTTGCGCTGGCCAACACGATGGTCGGTCTTGCGACCACGCGCCGCTATGCGTACCACGCGCTCGGCGCTCTCGGGGTCATCGAACTGACTGCGCCAGCTCGCGTGAAGCAGGTGGCAGCTGGCATGCGGCGTCTCGGATTGAGCGGCCACACCCGCGCCTATTTCGATTTGCATGCAGCGCTGGACATCTCGCACGCAAGGGCGTGGATTCGCGAAGTCATCCGTCCGTTAGTTGAGGCCAACCCGGCGTGCGCGCAGGCGCTGGCTGAGGGTGCATTGATGCGGCTTCGGTGCGGCGAGCGTTGCTTCGAGCGCTATTTTGAAGACTTGCGTTGTGACAAGCAGGCCGGCCACGCGCCTGCGGTTGGGCTTGCCCTGTGCTGAGCACCATAAGCGCAGCCGCTGTGCTGCGTCTGGTTGCGGACAGAGGCTACCGTTTTACCGCGGTCACACCACTCACCCATCAACGCGTGAAAGATAAGCGCGGCGCGGATCCCGGCCAGACCCTGCGTGACGTCTTCGGTTGGAACACGCCCTTCTCGGCGCGAGCCCTGCCTCCGGCGCTTTTCAGCGAGATGGCCCGCGCAGGCCTGCTGCAGCAGGTGGGTTCGCTCTGGCGCAGTACCCTCCGAATCGCCAGCATCGACGACGATTTGTTTCTGCACTCGGCTTACCCTACTGTCGGGGCTGATGCTGTGTTCTTTGGGCCCGACACCTACCGGTTTGCCCGTTTCATGAAACAGGCGCTGGGTCAGCGTGTTGCGAGCATGCGCCGTGGCACGCTCGTGCGCGTATTGGACATTGGTTGTGGCAGCGGTGCCGGGGGCATTGTGGTGTCGCGTGCACTGGCGGCAGCGGGGATGACATCGACGTTGACCATGAACGACATCAATCCGGCCGCATTGGCTCTCACCGCCGCAAATGCAGAGGTTGCCGGCGTCGCGGTGACGCTGGCGCTCGGCGATGCGCTGTCGGCGGTTGAAGGTAATTTCGACCTGATCGTGTGCAACCCGCCGTACCTGGACGACGAAGGACAGCGAAGCTACCGTCATGGCGGCGCAAACCTTGGTCGCGCGCTCGGGCTGCGCATCGCGGCGGCCGCGCTGCAGCGGTTGGCGCCTGGCGGGCAGTTGCTCTTCTACACCGGGGTGGCCATGGTCGACGGTGAGGACCCCTTCCTGGCTGAAATGGTTCCATTGCTGACGGCCGCCCGCTGCGATTGGCGTTACGAAGAAATCGATCCGGACGTATTTGGCGAAGAAATCGAACGGCCAATTTATGCGCACATCGACCGCGTTGCGGCCGTCGGCCTGGTCGCCACGTGCCCGTTCGAGCAGGCCAATTGACGCGCGTGATTGCCACTGAGCATGCGCCGATGAATGGCGGAGATGCGCGCGTCGCTGGGACATCGGAGTGCAGTTTGCTCGAGCGCATGCCCAAATGGCTTATCTGCGTGCCTATCGTTGCGCAGTGGCTCTGGCTGTCGTTTCGGTACGGCAGCGCTACGCTGCCCTCGGCCGCCAATCCGAACATCACCGCAGGCGGTCTGGTCGGCGAAGGCAAGCTCGAGTACTTCAAAGGCATGGGGCCGCTAGCGAGCTCCGTCATCGCCCCGCACTGCGCGGTGTTCAACGACGGTGCGCTCTCGGAGTCGTCGTTGGCGATCGCAATGAAGAGTGCCGGCTTGGCCTTTCCGATCGTGGTCAAGCCGGATCTTGGGCTGTGTGGTTATGGCGTTCAGCTGCTTGAAGACTTGACTGCGCTCAGGACCTATCTTTCGCGATTTCCCATCGGAGAAACCGCCGTGCTTCAGCGCTACTTGCCGCAAAAGGGCGAGGCAGGCATTTTTTATGCGCGCGATCCCCTCAGTGACCGCGGCCGCGTGATCGGCTTGGCACTGCGTTATTTTCCTCGTGTGATTGGGGATGGGTACAGCACTGTGGCAGAGCTGATCGCGGCGGATCCACGTGCACAACGGGTCAGATCTTCGCCGCGACATGTATGTCCCGTGCCGCTGACGGCGGTGCCATGCGCTGGTGAAGAGGTGCGTCTGGCGACCATCGGCTCGACTCGTGTCGGTGGACTGTATCGCGACGGTGCAGCGCACATTACGCAGCAACTCACGAAAGCCATCGATGCGGTGGCCCGCGACATGCCCGAATTTCACTTCGGACGCTTCGACGTGCGATTCGACAACTTGGAGGAACTCTCTGCCGGGCGTGGTTTTACTGTCATGGAGATCAACGGCGCAGGATCAGAAGCGATCGAGGCATGGGACCCCGGCACGGATGTGCTGCAAGGGTTTCGCATGATATTTGCCAAGCAGCGACTTTTGTTTGCGATTGGTGCTGCGCAGCGCAATGCCGGAACACGGCCGATCGGCCTGTTGGAACTTGCAAGACTCAACCGGCGCCAGATCCGACTGATCAGGCTCTATCCGCCTTCTAATTGAGTGCCGAGTGCCCACCCACGCCACCTTGATCACACAGTGGGCCGACTCCGAAGCCGAAGTTCGGGAGGCTCAGCGCCTGCGGTATCTGGTGTTTGCACAGGAAATGGGCGCGCGCCTCACACCACCGGAAGGCACCCCGTCCGGGGTCGACGCGGATCGATTCGATCCTTACTGCGACCACCTGCTGGTGCGTGCAGTCGGTTCCGACCATGCCGCAGGGCTGCTCATCGGAACCTACCGCGTGCTGACGCCAATGGCCGCTGAACGCGCCGGCGGTTTCTACACTGACACCGAGTTCGACCTCGCACCGTTGCACGCGCTGCGCAGTCGTGCAGTGAGAACTCGGCCGCTCGTGTGTGCATCCGGCCTGGCGTTCTGGAGCCGTGATCATGGCCTTGTGGACTGCGCTGGGACACTACATGGTCAGGCGCGGACTGGACACCATGATCGGTTGCGCCAGCATTGGCCTCGATGATCACGGCGCGACGGCCAGCCGGCTGTGGCGCCGTCTGTGTCATACCCATCTGGTCGAGCAGCAGTGGCGAGTCCAGCCGCGCGTTCCCTTGCCGCTTGCCGCTGCAAACGACGGCGATCGCAGCGACGCGCCCTGCGATGCGCCGCCACTGATCAAAGGGTATCTGAGATGCGGGGCCCGTCTGCTCGGCCCTCCCGCATTCGACGTGAAGTTCAATACCGCGGACCTGCCGCTGATCCTGCGAATGGACGACGTGACGTCGAGGTATCGCCGGCACTTTTTCGACATGACGACAAGTGCGGTCTTGTGAAAAAGCGGGTGCTGCTGCCAGTGTTGCTGGCGCAATTTTTCAGCTCACTCGCGGACAACGCACTGCTGACAGTTGCCATTGCGCTACTCATCTCGCGAGGTGCACCGGACTGGATGACACCCGCGCTCCGCGTAGCTTTCTATGCTTCTTATGTGTTGCTGGCGGCTTTTGCCGGCGCAGTGTCGGATGCCGCCCCAAAAGGCCAGGTCATGCTGATCACCAATCTGGTCAAACTCGTTGGCTGCGGACTTTTGGCTTGGGGCGTACAGCCGCTGCTTTGCTATGCGCTGGTGGGCCTTGGGGCGGCCGGCTATGGACCGGCCAAATACGGCATCCTGCCTGAATTGTTGTTGCCTGAAGATCTGGTTGCGGCGAATGGCTGGATCGAGGCGACTACGGTCGTATCGATCGTGGCCGGTCTGGCACTGGGCGGTGTGCTGGTCGAGACGCAAAGCGCGTTACCGGTCATTGCTGCAATTTTCCTGGCCTCCGCCATCGTCACGGTCTTGATTCCGCGAAGCCACGCCCGAAATCGCGCAGCGCTGGCGAATCCACGCCAACTGATTTTGTGTTTTGTGGATGCACTTGCCCTGCTGTGGCACGACCGGCAAGCACGCGCCTCGCTGGCCGTCACCAGCCTGTTCTGGGCGGCGGCGGCAGTACTTCAATTCATGGTGTTGCGCTGGGCTGGCGAACGACTAGGACTGCCCCTTTCACGAGCCGCGTTGTTGCAACTCGCCGTAGCGATCGGAATGGTGGCTGGAGCCATTGGAGCGGTACGTTTCGTAACTCTGAAGCGAGCGTTGCGCACACTGCCACTCGGCTTGCTGCTCGGGGCACTTGTCACCCTCATGGCATTCGCGACAGACGTCACTGTCGCTTTCGCATTGCTGTTGCTGATCGGAGCGTTGGCCGGGTTGCTGCTGGTGCCAATGAATGCCGTGCTGCAGAGCCGCGGCTTGCTGCTAATGCAACCCGGCCAATCGATCGCAGCCCAACATTTCTATGAGAGCCTGGCGTCGTTGTTGATGCTCGGGCTCTACGGGCTGCTGGTTGCGATGCAACTGCCTCTCATCGGCATATTGGTGGGCTTCGGCGCATTGTTAATCATGGCGTCGACTTGCCTGATTTTCGCCGGCGCCGATTCCAGCCGCGCTATCTGCTAACGACATGCCTGTGCTCGCCTGTAGTGCAAGCTCACATGCCTGCTGGCCCCAATGGTTTTCGCTGACGAGTTTCCCATCCGCAGATCGAGCTCTCCGCTCTTGATCCCTATCGGAGTGTCGCCGTCAAGGGCCGAACGCTCTGTCCCATCACACGCGTGTTCGCTTGCTCTCCTTCAAACTGCTTGTTCCGTTGTCTTCGTTCTGTTGTGGTCGTCCGTGCTCAGGTAAGCATCGCCGCGCTTGCTGGTGCCCAGCTGCGCTACCCGTCCACCGGTGCCGGTCTGGCGAGGGACCAATCCGACCCACGCTGCAAACTCCCCGAGCGCGATGGCTTCGCCTGGGTAGAGCTGCGCAAGGTGCCAATTTTTTGCGCGCGGAGACACGTAGGCGGAACAGGCCATCTGTATGGACTGTGTGTATGCACGCTGACCGATCGGTGCCCTGCCGCACAGACAGGAGCACCGGGAAGTCGCAGTCTGCTTGCTTGCCGTTCTGCCCCTCTCTAACCGACGCCTTCATGTTTCAACGAAGTGCTCTCGTTGCCGAGGTCGCCGAGGCTTACCGTTTCGCGCTTTATAGCCTCAGGCGTTGCCTTTGCGAGGGAAATGCCGCCGCCCGATCAACTCTGGCAGCCGCGCCGCATGCAACATGGCTACCGAGACGTTGGGTCGGGGAGGCCTTCCGGAGGCGCGACCAGAGCAAGTTTCGGCAATGCCAGCCTCCGGCAGGCGACCACGGATCGTTCGGCACTACTCGCACTGGTGCGGTCGCAGCCTACGCGTTGAAGTGAATACCTCGGTGTACGCAGCCAATCAAATGAAGGAGCTGGCATGAGCGGCGCGCCCCGGATCCCGCACACACACGATCCCTTGGCCGCGAAGCTGAGCGCCGCCGATGATCGCGTCCTGCTTACGAAATGGTTGCCGCCACAGGCAGGCGTAGTGCCGAAGGTTCGATTCGGCCGGCATTGGGTGAATGCGCTTTGGGCTTTGCCGCTGGTCTTCGTACTGATCGTCATTGGCGTGGCCGCGTCTCAAGCATTGCGACACGTCCCGGTGGTGCAGGAATTTTTAGTGCGCTATCCGGGCATTTCGACCTCCGCATTGCCGGTTACGACGGGCTTCCCAGCCTTGTTGCGGTTGCTGCATTTCCTCAACCTGTTTTTCATGGCTTTCATCATCCGTGCCGGCGTGCAAATTCTTGCCGACCACCCGCGGCTGTACTGGAAGCGCGACTGCACACCCGGGACCGAATGGTTTCGCTTCCAGGCCGCAGTGCCGACCGGTCGAATCTGGACCGCGAAGGACGACTCGGTCACCTTGCCTTCCTGGCTTGGCATACCCGGGATCCGTCACTCGATAGGCCTCGCGCGCTGGTGGCACTTTTCAGTGACGCTGCTCTGGATGATCAACGGAATCCTTTACTACGTTTTTCTGTTCACCACTGGCCAGTGGCTGCGCATCGTGCCGACGACATGGAGCGTTTTTCCGAACGCCGTCTCGACGGCGCTGCAATATCTCTCACTTACGTTTCCCGTCGATGAGAGTTGGACTCGGTACAACGGCTTGCAGCAGCTCGCTTATTTCATGACCGTATTCGTAGCTGCACCCACGTCTATCGTTACCGGCTTGATGCAAAGCCCGGCGATCTCGAACCGGCTCGGCTGGTTCGGCCGCGCACTGAACCGGCAGAAGGCTCGCTCAATCCATTTCATCGCGCTCTGGTGGTTTCTGCTCTTTATCCTCGCCCATGTCACTCTCGTCTTCATCACCGATGCTCGCGTCAACCTGAACATGATGTGGGCCGGTGTGCGTGATAACTCGTGGAGCGGCTTTGCCATCTTTGTCCCCGCCATCTCGCTGGTTGCTGTCGCCTGGTGGTGGGCCTCGCCGTTTACCTTGCGCCATGCACGGCTCGTGCAAAGGATCGGCGAATTCATGAGCCGGCCGTTCGGTGTTGCCACCCAGTCGTGGGACGCGAAGAGCCAGCTCACCGAGCAAGACATTTCGCCGCACTTCTGGCCCAACGGAACGATGCCAAACTCGACCGAGTTCGATGCGCTGGTCGCGACTGAATTCGCCGATTTCCGGCTGCGGATCGGCGGCCTGGTCGAAAACCCTGTCGAGCTGTCTTTCGCCGAGCTGAAGGCGATGCCCAAGCAAGAGCAGATCACGACCCACTTCTGCATCCAGGGCTGGTCGGGCGTAGCCAAGTGGGGTGGCGTGCCGGTGCGCGACATCCTCGATCTCGTCAAGCCGACACCCGAGGCCCGCTACGTCGTTCTCTACTCGTTGGCCGACGGTGGCGACGGCGGCCGTTACTACGACACACACAGCTTGGCGAACATGCGCCACGAGCTGACGATCCTCGCCTACGAAATGAACGGCGCCCCGGTCAGCGTGCTGCATGGCGCACCGCTTCGGCTGCGCTGCGAAAACGAGGTCGGCTTCAAGATGGTCAAGTGGATTGCGGCCATCGAGCTCGTGCACGATTTCGCCGATCTCGGCGCGGGCCAAGGCGGCTACAACGAAGACCACGAATTCTTTGGCTACCGCGTGCCGATCTGATTGGGTCTGACGCCGCATCCGTAGCGTCAATTTCTGGTGGCCCAGAGCGGATATCGTCTTGCTTCGCAGCCAACGCAACGCGTGCCAGCTCTGGTAGTCGATGAGCATCAAGCGGCTATGCGTGCCCGATGGTGCTGAAAATCTTGATGCAAGACGCCAGGAATAAGCTCGGCCATTGACCAAAGAAAAAGCCTCCTTGCGGAGGCTTTAAGAAAACGAAAAAACGCTCTCTTGTGAATTTGCTAGCACCCGTTTAAAGGTTAGCGATCACTATCGCGGTTTCCCGCGTATTTGTGGTGCCGGAGAGATGAATCGAACACCCGACCTTCTCATTACGAATGATGCGATGGCAATATTCGGGGGTGTTCGCTTCTGTCGATATAATCCATGTAATCAACAACTTAGCAATTAATTGCGAGAAGTTTTCGAGGCAGGTTGTTGATCGATATGCCCCAAAATAGCGAAAAAGTGGCTACATGGTGGCTACATGGATCGGAGCCCGCATGGCAAGACCGCGCACAGACAGCGCCCCGGACCTCACCCGCCCCGTCGATCTGACGGCCGGCGCGATCACGCGACTTGCGTGCCCCCCCGACAAGGATCAGGCCTTCCTGCGCGACGCCAAGGCACCGGGGTTGCGTGTACGCGTGACCGCGGCGGGCGCGAAGTCGTTCGTGTTCGAGGCCAAGCTGGACCGCAAGACCATCCGCCGCACCATCGGCGACGTGCGGGCCTGGTCGATCGATGATGCGCGCGTAGAGGCCAACCGGCTGCGCGTCACGCTCGACGGCGGCATCGACCCGCGCGAACTCGAACGCGAGCAAGCCGCCGCCAAGGCGCGGCGCGAGGTCGAAAGGGCCGCGAAGGCGTTGATCGTCGCCGAGGTGTGGCCGCTCTATCTCGCAGAAGGCAAGCCCAAGCGCCGTGATGCCTGGAAGCCGGGGTACTTGGCCGACCTCCAGCTGATGGCCTCGGAAGGCGGCAAGCCCAAGAAGCGCGGCGAGGGCTTCACCCGGCAAGGACCCCTCTACCCGCTGCTGGCGTTGCCGCTCGGCCAGGTGAACGAGGACGTGCTCAAGGCCTGGTTCGACCGCGAGGCGAAAGCCGGAAGGCATCAGGCCGCCCGGGCGCTCATGATGTTTCGCGGCTTCCTGCGTTGGTGCTCGACACGGCCGGAATATCGCGCGCTGGCAGACCGTGACGCGGGCAGGGCGTCCGCGATCCTGGAGAGCCTGCCGACCAACACGCACCGAACGGATGCGCTCGAAGCCGCCCAGGTGCCCGGCTGGTGGGTCGGCGTGGAGCAACTGGGCAACCGCACCTCGTCCGCCTACCTGCGCGCACTGCTGCTGACTGGCGCCCGCCGCGAAGAGCTGGCCGCGCTGACCTGGGCGAATGTGGATTTTAAGTGGCGCAAGCTCACCTTGGCCGACAAGATCGACGCGACCCGCACCATTCCGCTGACGCCTTACCTTTCGCAGATGCTGGCCGCGCTGCCGCGCACGAATTCCTTCGTCTTCGCGTCCAGCAGCAAGTCCGGGCGCATCGCCGACACCCGCGCCAGCCACGCCAAGGCCCTGAAGAGCGCTGCGATCAGCGGCCTCACGATTCATGGTCTGCGTCGTTCGTTTTCGCTGCTTGGTGAGCGTGCTGGCGCGCCGGCCGGCGCCATCGCGCAGGTCATGGGGCACAAGCCGAGTGCGACCGCCGAAGGCTACAGGCCGCGAACCATCGACGACTTGCGCCCGTTCCTCGAGCAGATCGAGGCCTACGTATTAGAACAAGCCGGCGTGAAATTCGATTCTGCTGCGCCGCGCAAGCTTCGCGCCGTCGCATAGCAGCGATAGCGCCCGACGACTGCCCGAACGCTGCTCACGGAAGCAACAGAACGAGGAGACGAACGATGTCCGCCGAAATCTTTTACGCCGAGCCGGGCAGCACCGCGTTGTCGGCACGCGTCCTGCTGGAGTGGCTCGCGACGAGGGCCGTGGCTCCCCTTGCGGCGACTTCCCGGATCGCGCTGCTTCGCAAAAGTACGGTCGGCAAAAAGCAGAACACGAACTCTTTCTTGGAACTCCTGGGTCCCGACGACCTCATGTTTCTTGAGGCAGCATGGGCAATGTTGCCGGGCATCAAGAATGCGACGAGGGCCGAGTGGCCGAAGTACCAGGACGCATTCGCCCATGCGATCCGCGCGGCAGGCAAGGACGCGCCCGACTGGAGTGTTCAGGCCCAGTTCGAAGGCCCTTGCGAGCTATCTGAGCGAGGGTGCAAAGAGGCGTACAAGAAGCACGTCTGTGCTTTGGGCAAGTTGATCAAGGGCGGAGAGGTCCATGCGCTGCGGGCCGACGGGCCGCGCGCCGTGTCGTTGTCCAAACATGTGCTCCTGCCCATCGAGGATGTTCGAAAATATCTCGAACTCTGTGGATTCGCGTTTGAGTTCGGTAAGCCGCCGCACCTCGCAGCCGAACCGCTCGCACCAATGCATGAATGGCTGGCGATGGAGGCGGCCAAGGTCGGCCGGTACACGCTCGAAAGGGCCGCGGAGATATTGAAATCCGCAGCCGGCGAGCGAAAGGAAGCGATCCAACCAAAGTTGGAGGCGGCGGCGAAATCTGGGCTGCTGCCCGTCTATGAACCTGGGCAGAACGCGCGGCGCGAGTGCGACGACAACATGCGCGTGCGCCCGTTCTACGACGAGGCCTTCTGGGACGACTTGAACCACTGGTTCAAGGCTCACACGCGCATCACGTACCGGTTCCCAGCACCGATGGCCCCTTCTCCAGCACAGGCCGCCGAGCCACCTCCAGCGCCCCTACAGCGCATCACCGCAACTGCGGCGCAGGACGCCGCCATCCTGTCGGCCATTCGGGCCAAGGGCCTAGACCCGCTGGCGCTTCCGAAGAACGAGGCGGGACAGCCTGGTCCGAAGGCTGAGATTCGTTCCACCTTGGATGGCCAACCCCCGTTCATCGGCTCGACGATCTTCGGCAAAGCGTGGCAGCGTCTCCGCCAGCGCGGGGAGATCGTCGACGTGATCTAGGACTGCCCACGGGTGTCCCCCCAAATTGGGGACACGGGGAGACTTGCGGGGGAGGATAGCTGCCCGGAAACCATCAACGCACATCAACTACTTGAGGTGCTAACAGATGGAATCGCAAGCTACTCGCAGCTCCGGCAACCGCCACGCTGCAACCGACCACCCGGCATTTCCGCCGCTGGAGGACGTAAACCGCCCCACGGTGCCCACAAACCAGGCCGGGTACTACTTGGACCGCCGCCCGCAGACTCTGCGCGGCTGGGCCTGTAAGGAGGACGGCCCGTTCCGCCCCATGCGCATCAACGGCCGTCTCGCCTGGCCGGTCGCCGACATCAAGCGCTTGCTGGGGGTGCAGCAGTGAAACACAGCACCCATTTCTTCGAGGGCCGGCGCTTCATGAAGGCCGTGATCGTGCAGTCGGCCCTTCGCGGCTGGCTGCCCCAAAGCGTGGCCGACTGGCTGATCCAGCGTGGAGGACTCAGCCATGTCTGACCGCAAATCCAGCGCAGGCAATGCCCAGCGCACCCGCATCATCGCCGCACTTCGGTTGCGTTCCCACAGCACGATCAACGACGCCCACACCTTCCTGACCCAGGTGACGCGAGGTGCGACGTGAGAGACGAAACTGAGATCATCGACGCCGGCCAGTTCTCGCCGTCGGAGATTGCCGAGAAGATCAACACCACGGTGCTGGCGGCCGAAGCGATGGCGCGCAGCACTCCAACACGCCTTGGAGGCAGGAGCGCTGCTCAATCAGGCAAAGGCCAGAATCGCGCACGGCAAGTGGAACGAGTGGCTGGCCGTCAACTGCCAAGTCGCTCCCCGGACGGCGCGCGGCTACATGCGTCTGGCGACGGCCTACCCCACCTTGCCAGAGTCAGAACCGCAGCGCGTTGCCGATTTGCCGGTGCGGGAGGCGGTCAAGGCGATTGCCACCCACCCGTCCCCTCCGGCGCGGCCGAGGGCCGCGCTGGGGGCGAATCGCGAAGACAGCGATCGTGTCGTCGAGAGGTTCCAGGCGACGGCCAAGATTGTTCGCGAGGCCTCGCGGTGGATCTCCCACGGCAAGCCCCTCGAGGGCGGCAAGGTGACGACGCTGCGCAACCAACTTCAAGCCATTCTGAGCGAGCTCGATCCCCTGCAGGGGCGCGACGCAGCATGAACACGGTCGACAAGAAGCGATTCGCCACTTTGGCGGCGCAATTCGCGTTCTGTGGCCATGCGCTCGTCAAGGACAGGCCCGACGACAAACAGGCGCCTTTCTATGCGTGCCGGTGGGGCGGGATCAAGCCCTTGAAAAGTCTGGACGCTGCCGAGCGGCATGTGCGCCAGATCGGAGGTGGACGATGATCCGCGATCCGATCGACAGCTTCAGGCACGCCATAGCATCGGCCGGGATGGAGCCGCCCGCCGACATTCACGGCGACGGCAAGATCTATCGCTTCAGCCCCACAGGCAAACGCCGTGACGATGCAGCGTGGTACGTGATGCATCTGGACGGCACGCCGGCTGGTGCCTTCGGCAACTGGCGAGATGGTCTCGCGCAGTGTTGGTGCTCGAAGTCCGAGCGCGAGATGACGCCGGCAGAGCGGACAGCGCTGGCCCGGCGCGTCGAGGCGGTGAAGCGCCAACGCGATGCCGAGCAACACCAACGGCATGCCGATGCGGCGGCGACGGCTGCGATTCGCTGGGGGGCTGCTATGCCTGCGATGGTCCATCCGTACCTGACCACGAAGGGTGTTCGCGCTCACGGCGTGCGGGTCGACGGAGATTCTTTGCTGATCCCGATGCGCGACAGCTCGGGCAATCTGCACAGCCTTCAGACCATCGCGCCCGACGGCACCAAGCGCTTCATGCCCGGCGGTCGGGTGACGGGCTGCTACTACAGCGTAGGTCGCCCCAGCGGCCGAATCGTGATCGCTGAAGGCGTGGCGACAGCTCACACGATCTTCGAGGCCACCGGCATCGCGACGGCTGCGGCCTTCTCGGCGAGCAACTTGATGCCGGTGGCGCGGGCCCTGCGCGGCCGGTTCCCGTGCGCTGATTTGCTGATCGCTGCCGACGACGACGCAGCCACGGCGGGCAATCCGGGGCGTGCCTGCGCCGAGCAGGCTGCGCTCGCCGTCGGCGGTGTGGTCGTACTGCCCCAGCACCAGGCGCGCGATCCCGCCCGCTCGTGTGACTTCAACGACTTGGCGGCGCTGCCCGGTCTTGGTGCCGTGCGCGCCTGCTTTGCAGAAGCGGGGGCGCTGCCATGAGCGATTTGTCGGAACTGATCTTGGATGACGTTTCAGCCGTTGCAGCCGTTCAAGCCAACAGCCATGCAGGTTCCGATGAAACGGCTCCGAAAGCGACAGCCGTTGCAGGCGTTGCAACCGAGCAAGCCGAGCCCGCCTTCCTTGTCCCCGGCGAGGCCGACCGGCCGCGTTTCCGCGTGTTGGACGATTGGACCGAACACGACGGCCAAGTGCTGCGTCCCGGTGTATGGCACTTCGGCATCAAGGCCGGCAAGAGGGAGGACGCGCCGCCCGTGCTGTCTCAGCAGTGGGTCTGCAGTCCCCTGCACATCGAGGCCGTGACCACTGACGCCACCGAAGGCAACTTCGGGCGGCTGCTGAGATTTCGCACTACCCTCGGCCAATGGCGCACCTGGGCCATGCCGATGGAGCTGTTGCGCGCCGATGGCAGCGACCTGCGCGGCGAGCTGCTGGCGATGGGCCTGGAGATCGACCCGAACGGCCACCGCATCCTGGCGCAGTATCTGCAGGCCACCACGCCGCAGCGGCGCATCCGCTGCGCGCTGCAAACCGGCTGGGCTGGCGATCGCGTGTTTGTGCTGCCCGACGAAGTGATCGGCCCCGGCGCTGCCGGCGTGGCCTACCAGTCCGGCGAGCGCGGTGCGGACGAGTACGCCCAGCGCGGCACGCTCGAAGGCTGGCGTGCTGGAGTTGCGGCACTGGCAGTGGGCAATCCGCTGTTGATGTTGGCACTGTCCGCCGCCTTCGCCGGCCCGGTGCTGGCGCGCGCCAACGCCGAGAGCGGCGGCATTCACCTGGTGGGCGACAGCAGCACCGGCAAGACCACTGCCATCGAAGCGGCGTGCAGCGTGTGGGGCGGGACTAACTTTCGCCGATCCTGGCGGGCCACTAGCAACGGCATGGAGGGCGTGGCGGCGCTTTTCAACGACTCGCTGCTGGCACTGGATGAAATCAGCGAATGCGACCCGCGCGAGGTGGGCGCCATCGTCTACAGCCTGGGCAATGGCCGTGGCAAGCAGCGCGCCAGCAAGACCGGCGCCGCGCGCTCCGTAGCCCGGTGGCGTTGCAGCGTGCTGTCCAGCGGCGAGCGCACTATTGGCACTACCATGGCCGAGGGCGGGCACCGCATCAAGGCGGGGCAGTCCGTGCGCCTGCTGGATGTGCCGGCGCAGCGGCGCCATGGGGCATGGAACAGCCTACACGGGCACGCTAGCGGTGCGGCCTTCTCCGACGCCCTGCGCGCCGCCAGCAAAGCCAACTACGGCCACGCGGGTCGCAAATTTCTGCGGGCGCTGACGCATGACGCAGAGACTGACATTGCCGCCGCGCTAGAGGCCATGAAGGCGCAGCCGGAGTTTCATTCTCCCGATGGGCAGGAAAAGCGTGCCGCTGCGCGCTTCGCGCTTCTGGCGCTGGCTGGCGAGCTGGCGACGGAATACGGCATCACCGGTTGGTCATCAGGCGAAGCCACCGCCGCCGCCGCCCAAGCATTCGCGTCCTGGCGAGCGTTGCGTGGTCCCGTGCTCGGCAACCTGGAACGCGATCAGGTGCTGACCAAGGTGTCGGGCTTCATCGAGCGCCACGGAGATAGCCGCTTCTCGGGTGTGGACTCGGCCCATGACGTGACCGTTCGCGATCGCGCGGGCTGGTGGGAGGACAGCGACGCCGGGCGCGTCTACCTGTTCACTGCCGATGGCATGCGCGAGGCCCTCAAGGGTTTCGATTTCGCCCGAGGGCTAGACGTGTTGCAGGAAGTCGGCGCGCTGCCGCAACCCGGCGCCAGCGCCGAGCGCTCGCGGATGCGCCGTATTTGCGAGCGGCCGGTCAGGGTGTACGCCATCGACGTAGCCCGACTGGAGGTGACATCATGAGCATGGGTGTCCTGAAAGACCTGTTCGACCAGTTGGAGCAGCGCCACGCGCCAAGCTCTGCAACGCCTGAAACGGCAGGCGTTTCACCAGCCGTTTCAGCGCAACCCGCGCCAGTGTTGGCCCGTACGCCTGAAACGTCTGAAACGGCAAATTCGGACTATTCCGGCAATCAGGTCGTAGAGCCGGCCGCCAACGACCCCGAGCCCGTCCTGGTCGGTTGGAGCGTCAGCGGCCTGGAGGGTGCCAGTCCCGCTACGGTGGCGAAGTTCCGCGCCGCCACCCAGGCGCTGGACCGGCAGATTGCCGTTGAGGGTGGCTCCACCGACCCCGACCGCTCATGCTGTCCGCACAGCTCGGCCATGAACACGGCGGAGATCGACACCTTCACGGCCAGGGTGGACCGATCCGCCCAACTGGGGCTGCCGCCCGACCGAGCCGAAGCCATCGCAGACAAGCTGGCGATCCGGGATCGCGAGGGCGACGACCGCCGCATGTGCGTCGAATGCGGAAACCTCAGTTCAGGGCGTCGGTGTGCCGCATGGCAACGCGCGGACATCGGAGGATCTTCCGTTGGCGAGCTTCTGATCTTCTTTCAACGCTGCCCGGCCTACCGTGACCGCATCCAATCATGAGCCCAATTTCGACAACAATGCGCGCGCGCGCGGTGGCCGCGGAGCGCCTCGACGCTGCGGACGAGGGCCCCGGCACCGGAGGTCAGCTTGGACGAGCGGCGACGACGCTGACTGCCTGGCCTACAACGCTTTCGCCGACATCGGAGGAAGGACCGCGACCGTGACCACCGCAAAGACCGATTCCAGTTCATCGCCGCCCTCGGCAAAACGCCCGCGGCGGCCGTCTTCCAAGATCCAACATGACGAGGTCGTTGACGTCGCAGACCAGCGAGCGCGACGCGGCCCTCAGACCCGCAATCAAGTCCAGTCAGGGCTGGTGGAGCGAGGCGGTAAATCCGCATCCCTGCAAGCCAACATCGTCGCGATCGGGGGCGCCGCGTCCGCAAAGGCCGGACAACGGCCCGTCTCGCGCGAAAAGTTGGATGCGCTGGGGCTCAACGCCGTGGCGGACCTGATCGCATCGGGCACCAGCTATCGCGAAGTCGCCAAGAAAGCGGGCGTCAGTTATGGCGCGCTGCAGGATTGGATCAGGATCGATGCCGACCGCTCTCGCGCGTGCGCGCGTGCGCGCGAGGCCTCGGGGCAGGCCAATGACGAGATGGCGGAGGCAGTCATCCTTGCAGCAACCGACCTGTTCGAGCTCGCAAAGGCGAGGGAGCTCGCGGTGCACTACCGCTGGCGCGCGAAGGCTGTGAACCCAAGGAGCTACGGCGACCGTACCGCGGTCGACGTCAATGCGAGGGTCGAAATCAAGGCATCGGAACTTGATGCGCGCATCGAAGTGTTGTTGCGAAAAGCAGAGGGCGGGCGTTGAAGCCAGTCAAACGTCACGTGAAGGCGCTTTCGAACTGGGCTCGCTTGTCCCGCGTTCGAGCGACGCCCCATTGATGAACTGCGTTGACGGGAAAGGCCCTTTCGCGGCAGCTTCGTGTGGGGCAAAGCCAAAGCTTTTTGAGTACCTTTGGTATCCCCAAACGTTGCCCAGGAAGGATTGCAGCCGCGCCAAATCAGGAGGCAGTTGGATGCCGGCGTCGTCGCGAAGCTCCGAGGAAAACGGACATGCGCTCTCGGTAAATTGGGGTTGGAACTCATCTTCTAGAACTTATTTTCTGATGGTTCGTATGTTTGCGCGTTCCCGTACGGAATCTTGTACGGGGTCATGATCATCTTGCTGTACTCGACGCCATCAGGCAGTTTGGATTCCGTCAGATCGAATGCCTCGGTCCGAACCGGGAAGCCCGTGTCGAGTGCACGAAAGCGTAGGTCATAGTGACTCGGCGCGATTGCGCCTGCAGTGCCCGATGGCCACCTCCGCCTCATCGATCTCGCCCAGGCGGTAGCGCTCGCTCTCGTCCATGTAGTGGAAGTTGTCGTCGACCATCACCACGTAGCTCATGTCGTCTCCTTGTTGTGGGTCCGAGTTCACCCCGCCGCGACGAAGCGCCCGCTGTCCAGCTCCTGCTCGCCATCCCAGCGGTACGCCACGAGCGGCCCGGCCTTCGCCGCCGACCAGTCCAGGCACGCCACCTTCGCGGATTGCAGGTGCGGCGTGCCCTCCATCCAGTAGTGCCCGATGAACACCGGCGCGCCCGTGACCGGCGCTCCCGGATAGCCGTCGAGAAGGGCACAGTCAGGCACCCGATCACGCTGGTTGGCCCCGACGATCGCGACGTCACGGTAGCTGCGCGCGTCTTCGTGCCACCATTTCGTCCGCACGTCGTACCGCTCGATGCCACCGTGGTCCACGAAGGAGTGGCCATCGGGCAGGGCGATCTCCAACCCCTTCGTCAGGCCCTCCATCGCCAGATACTCGGGCGAACCCCGGACATAGGCCGCGCGCAAGAAGTCCTCGCTCATCGGCATGCCGGGCCGCAACCGCTCGGCGACCAAGTCGACATAGGGCTGGTGCCACCAGGCGTGCACCACCCGGGCGCCGCCCAGGTCCAGCGCCGGCGGCAAGGTCTTGAACCACTTGACAAGCTCGAGGTGCAGGGAGGACCCCAGCCCGACCTGTTGCAGGAACTCGGCATGCTGCGAGACGTTCTTCGCGCTGTGCCCGCGCAGGAATTCGCTCGGGTCGTCCAGGCGCGGAGTCATGTACCCGATCGCGTTGAATTCGTGGTTACCCATGACCGAGCGCGCGTGCCCGGCATCGATCATCGACCGGACAATGTTGACCACCTCGACTTGGTCTTGCCCGCGGTCGATCAGGTCACCCAGGAAGATGGCTTGGCGTCCCTGGGGTGGCACCCAACTGACTCCTTGGGGCGCATACCCCAGCTTGCGCAGCAGCGCATCTAACTTGCCGGCTTGGCCGTGGATGTCGCCGATGAAGTCGTAGCCCATGTATCGTTTTCTTTGTTAGTTGCATGATGCAACGAATGTAGTATGATCCGCTTCGTTGACAAATGCAACTAAGTGAATCCATGGCCACGCAATCAACTGGATCGATGCCCAATTTCTACCCGATGCCATTCACGCGCATCGAGATCGCGGTGATGAGTCTGATCGAAGGAAAGCTGCGGGTGCTACTGGCTCGCCGGGCCGAGGCGCCGTATGCAGGCAAGTGGGCACTGCCCGGCGGGGTCTTGAGGATCGACCTGGATGCATCTCTCGACGACGCGGCCCAGCGCGTCATGCGCGAACGCCTTGGCCTCGAGATGCCGTTCCTGCGGCAGCTCACGACCGTCGGTGGCCCGAAGCGTGATCCTCGAGCGCCTTGGGCCGTGAGCATCGTGTACCGCGCGCTGGTGCCTGCGGACGACATCCGACCCGAGGCAGGCAAGCGCATCGAGGCCTTGGGGTGGCGCCTGGTGAAAGACGCCGTGGCCGATCGGGCGCTCGCCTTCGATCATGCGAGTCTTGTCGAGCAGGCGGCCCGAATCACGCGATCCGAGGTGGACGACCTGCAGCTTCCGTTTGGGTTCCTGCCCGGGCAATTCACGCTGGGCGAACTGCAACTCACCTGCGAGCAGTTGCTGGAGCGGCCGCTGGACAAGTCCAGCTTTAGGCGCCGGTTGGCAGACCGCGATCTGTTGGAGCCGGTCGAGGGCGCGATGAAGACTGGCGCCTTCAGGCCGGCGCAGCTCTATCGCAAGAAGGCGCCCTGACCGGGCGCCCGCGTCACGCACCTTCCGGCTTGAACCGATCGATCCATCAGACCCCAACGAAAGCCCATGCCATGCCGATCCTCCTGAACCGCGGCCAGATCCTTGCCAGCCTGATGGGCCTGGGCCCCCATTTCGGAGGTCGGCCATGAACTGCAAACCTGGTGATCTGGCGATCATGATCAGCGCGCCGCCGCGAAACCCGCAACTGCTCGGCACCATCGTCAAGGTGCTCAAAGTTTCCCCGGGCTTCAAGTTCGAGGAGTTCGGCGGTGTCTTCCCGGGGTGCCTTGTCCGTCCGCCGCGGACGGCGTGGGGCGACAATGGCAAGCTGTCCGACACGGGGTGGGTTCAGGATTGGCGCCTTCGCCCGATCCGCGACCCCGGCGACGACGCCAAGGACGGTTCGCTTTGCCCCCAGCCGCTGGAGATGGTGCTGCCGTGAGAGGCGCATCGGAGCGCCTGTTGGCGGTGCTGCCTTAGCTTACGGCGATGAGCGCCATGCTCCACTCCTTGAGTTGATGTAGGCGCAGCGCTGGTGATTGCAAATACGATCTCTTGCCGGGGGCAGCCTGCTTGGCACGCCTAGAGAATCACTTTCAGGGCCGTCCTCAATTTTGGGTAGATCCAGACCAACCGGCCCCCGTACCCTCGCTGCACCATGGAATCCAGCGACACCCACGATCGTCTCCGGCTTGGCCTCAGTTCTCAAGGTGGGGTGACTGGCCGCTTACCGTGCAGGCGCTCCTCGACGCAAAAAAGCGGGGCGTGGACGTGCAGGTCCTGATCGACGACCGGGGCAACCGAAGCAAGGCCAGCATCGCCGCTCAGAACCTGATCGTGAACGCGGGCATCCCGATCCGCACAATCTCCGCCTATGCGATCCACCACGACAAGTACATCGTGGTCGATGGGCGCTCCACCGAGACCGGGTCCTTCAACTACAGCCAAGCCGCCGCCCGCTCAAACAGCGCGAACGTCCTGGTCGTCTGGAACACCCCCAGGTCGCCGCCAGCTACCTCGTGCACTGGGAGAGCCGTTGGGCGAAGGGCGTGCCCGTCACGTCCACCTTCTAAGCGGCGGACGGGTTGAACACCTCACTCGCAGGCATCAGTGCCGAAACGCTCAAGGCGTTCATGAAGATCGCGCTCGGGATGGTCGTGATCTTCGGTGCCTACGTCGGCTATGGCATGTACCGAGAGCCCATAGCCGAGGCGGACGCCAAACGCTTTTGCGCGTCGATCAAAGTCGGTGACCCCTCGGAGGGACTCCCCGAGAAGGCGCTCGCGGCCGGTGCAGAAACAGCGTTCGCGAAGTGGGCCGACTCGCTCGACAAGCGCGTGACAAGCAAGGAACGCCACCTGTCGGCCATATTCACTGGAGCTCCGCCCTTTTCGCGGCACATCTGCGAGATCCCGATCATCATCCGTACCTACGAAATCCTGCGACAAAGGTCCGATGCACCGGCGAGTCGACTGGTCTTGTAAATCAGTCCATCGCATTTGCTACTCAACGCCTAGCGCTTTGAAAACAGCATCTACCGGATCCGAATAGAAGCTGGTTTGGAACTTCGCGAACAGTTCCCCCGGCACCGACGGAATGTCGGTCACGCTCGACATCGGCAGCAGGATCCGCTTCGCGCCCGCGTCGAAGGCAACCTGCAGACTCTCCGCCAAGTTACGCGCCGGCGTGATCGTGCCGCCCAAGGACATGTCGCCCATCACGACCATCTGGCTCTGCAACGGCTTGCCCAACGCGGCCGAACACAGCACGATAAAGCTGGCCAGGGTCAACGCATCCGGCGCCCCGGCGCTCTGCAACTCGACCAGGTGAAGGTGGAAGTCGCGCTCGGTCGGATGTATCGACGCGCTCACCCGGCCGGCGTTGGCCTTGAAGAAGTCGAAGGCCACGCGCACGGGCTCGCGCGAGATCGGGCCTGAAACCGACAGCTTGCCACCGCCGGCCATCGCCTGGATCTCCATGCGGTACACGCCCGGCATGCCTCCTTCGCCCATGGTGATGGTGTGCAGGACGCCAGGGCTGAGCCGACCCTCGGGAATCAGCCCGCCACCGCCCTGCTCGGGCACCGAGATGAAGCGCTCCTGCATGTCCTCCAGGTCGATATAGGAGAAGTGCACGTCGTAGAACTCCATGCCGCCGATCTTTTTGAGCTGCTCCTTCACGCGCCGGCGCACTTCCAGTGCGTACTCCAGGCACTTGCGCACCGTGTCCTTGGTGTAGGCCCCGTCCGGACAGATCAGCTTCAACAGGCCCGACACGGTGCGCCGCACGGCGATGGTGTCGCGCTGGTTGAGGTTGTTGCCCAGCTTGAAGTGTTTGTCGATCGCGTCGGCAAAGCTGCGCTTGCGCATCTCACGCGTCCATTCCGCGAGGTAGTCCACGATCAGACCGTATTGGTCGGTGAAGAACTCGGGCCGCATCTTCGGGATCTCCCATCCCGGCACGTAGGCATGGAAGCGGTCGAAGAAGGCCGAGTCGATCATCACGTCCGGGAACGGCGCGAACAGGTGGCTGGTCTTGACCAGAGATTCGACCGACTGCCCCTGAGGCAGATTGCCGACGAAGACCATTGCGGCGCCGGCGCTAATGGACTCTCGCCCCCGGCTGAATGAGCCAGACGCCATGTAGTCCTTCATGATCTGGACGCCGTCGTTATCTTTGAAGTTGATACCGGCAACTTCGTCGAAGGCCACCACGTCCCACAGGCCCACCAAGCCCACCTTGCGGGCGCTCATGTTGTAGAACAGGTTGGCCACCGTGGTCTGGCCGCCGGACACCAGGATGGAGTTCGGGCTGATCTCCTTGTAGAGGTGGCTCTTGCCGGTGCCACGGGGACCCAACTCACACAGGTTGTAGTTGTTCTCCACCAACGGAATCATCCGCGCCAGCAAGTGCCACTTCACGCGTTGCTTGAAGCAAGTGGGCTCCATACCCGTCGAGCGCAGCAGGGCATCGATCCACTGCTCCTCGGTGAACCCCTTGCGGCCCGCAAACAGTTCCTCCATATCCAGGTTGGGCATCTGGATCGGCTTCAGGTCCGACACCACGAATGGCGATGTGCGCTGGTTCTCCTCAAAGCGGTACTGCAGCGTCACGATGCACCAGATGCCTCCGACCAGCAGCTTCTCAAACTGGCGCACGTACGAGTCGGGCACTTCGGCATTCTTGATGCCAAGGTTGGACAGCAGTGCCTCGTAGGCATCGCGGTTCTCGTTCAGCCTCACCGTGACCTTGTCGATCACCTTGAAAGACCCGCGTTCCCGGATCTTGCTCTTGACCTTCTCGGCCTCGTCCGGTCGCACGTAGTTTTCGGCCAGGATGCTCTTGACCGTGACCAGGCCGGCGCGAATGGTTTCGGCGTCGTCCGACGCGCAGTACATTCCGAGCAGGTATTCCAGTACGTAGACGGGAACGTTCGCGCCTTCCTTGATCAGTTTGGTCAGGTCCTTGCGCACCACGCGGCCGGCAAAGTGCTCGTTGAGCAGCTTGTCCAGCCCCGCGTCGAGGGTGGCGGCAGATTCAGAACCAGCCGGTGCAGTTTCGTCAGCCATAGCGGCCCTTAAAAGTCATTGCTGAATGCGAGGTCGATGCGCAATGAAGCGCGCCATGCCTCGGCTTTTGTCTTGGCGTCTCGGGCCACCAGGAAGTAGTCCTTCGCACGATCGTATGTGCCCGCAGCCAGCGTGAGCATGGCCGAACGCTTGCGCTCGTCGAGCATCGGCGACGTGCTGTCGAAGGTGATGGCGAGCTCGTCGCTGATGGGTTTGTCGCCATCGCGGATGGTGAACAGCAAGGTGATCGGCAGCACACGCTCGGACACCGCCTCGGTCTGGATGAACTCGAAGCGCTGCTTGTTGGTGACCACCTTGTTGCTAGACCCGAGCAGGCTCACTTCCACCTGCTTGGTCCGAGCCTTCTCGGTTTCGCTTTCCTTGACGACGATGACCGGCACCACCACCTCCTGCGGCATGGCGCTGCCATGCACAAAACGCGCCCCGCCCACGAAGTGAAAGCGGCCGGCGCCCTTGGGGACCAGGAAGTCGACGCTGCCGGCGCCCTCATCGGTGCCGGCCGTGGTGGCCGTGTTGCCCGCCCAGGCGTTCTGCATCGGCCACATGCCTCGGCCCAGGATGTAGCGCTTCTTAGGCTTCAACACGCCCGGCATGCCTTCCTCCACCGTGTGCCGATCAGCCTCGTCCAGGGCAGACTCCTGGTACATGAAGCCGTGGTCAGCGGTGACGAAAATCGTCGAACCGTTGAGGTTGTTGACGATGAAGCTCACCAACTCCGACAGTTCCTTAGTGGCCTGCGCCGTGGCCTCGAAGGTCTTGGCCTCCGAGCCTCGCTTGTCGCCAATCATGTCGATCAGGTCGTGATAGACGTAGACCAGCTTGTGCGGCCTTACGAACTCGCGACCCTTGTCCTTGCCCTTTGCCATCAGGTCGTCCCGGCCAATGGCTACGCCGCCATGCCCGGCCAGGATGGCCGAACGCTGCTCCAGCGTTGACGAGGGTTTCCCATCTACCGTCACGTCCAGCGATGCATTGCCCTTGTAAGCCAGCCGCTGGTGCGGCAGCAGGCTGGCCATGCCCAGCGCGGTGTAACTGGGCAACACGCCCAGCATCGCGTCCAAGCGCGCCTTGACCCGGTTGCGGGCGTTGAGGTCGGCCACCAGCTCAGCCGCAGCCTCGAAGCGGAAGGCATCGGAGATGACGACGAACACGCGCTTAGCCCCGCCATTGAAGGCCGGTTCGACATGCTGGGCATAAAAGTGCTGCTGGTTGACGACGTCGTTCAGCTTCCAGGTCGACAGCAGGCCCGCCGGCCCTTCGACGACGGCACCCCAAGCGGACGCCAGCTGGCCGATGAACCAGCCGGAGTAGGCATCTTCCATGCGGTCGCGCAACTCATGCAACAGCGACCAGCCCATCGGCTCCACAGCCTCCGTCGCCCGCATGAACCAACGGTACAGCAGGTCAAACCGGAACAGCTCGGTGCGATACGCCTGAAACGCCGCCGCGGCATTCGGGAAGCTGAACCCCTGTCCGTGCTTGGCCTGCAGCTCGAAGAAGCCTGCAGCGGCTGCCAGCGCGCCGTAGCTGGCCGCGAGGGCCCGAGTGGCGTCATTGGCCCCCGCCAACAGAGGATTGGCCCAATGGCCATCGCGCCGTCGTGCGATGAGGTCGCGCACCGAATCCATGTTGGCGCCACTGCCGCCAATGATGCGAGCCTTGAGATCGCCGATCACGCGCTTCTCGATGGCCTCGAACGTCATCGCGTCGGCCAGCTCCTCGGCCTGCATCGATGCCAGCAGTGTGGCGATCTTCAGCTCGTCGGCCACCAGGCCTGAAAGCACGTCGTAGCTGGCGTAGTTGGCCATGTCAGTGCGCCAGCGGCTGGCAAACACCGATGCCTGCGCCGCCTTTGCGCGCGCGTCGATCACGAAGTGCGCCAGTGACGCGGCGGTGCTGTGGATGCCGTTACAGAAGTCCGTGGCGAACAGGCGGTACAGCAGGCCCCGCAGCGTCGGCTCGTCACTGCCGGGTTCCCGATACCCGAACTCGCGCTCCACCAAGCTCCAGAACGCAGGCTCCAGGTCGAACGCCACCAACTCGTCGAGCACCTTGGGGCGGCCGCCCAAGTCACCGCCTTCCGCCGCCACGGCCGCAAACACCTTCAGCAAAATGGCCGACGGGTCCGCTGTCTCTGCCCGCGCCACAGCGGCGATCATCTTGCGGTCCAGGTCGTCGGCGGTGTCTGCCGGCTGCACCCAGCGCTTGATGCGGTCGAAGCGGTCACGGGCGCGCAGGTACTTGGAACGGTCCTTCAGGTGATCGCGCAACGCCCTGGTGGTCAGGCCCAGCTCCTCCAATTGAATGGAAGCCGTGTCCGCGCTGAAGGGCTTGGACCGCAAGCGCGCATCCAGCAGCCAGTCCTGCGCGGGCTCGGGCTCATCAAACGGCGCATAGACCAGCCAGCGCGCACCCGCCTCGCGCTCGATCCAGATCTTGGCCTGTAACGCAGGTGTGCGGTCGAGCCGCAGCACCTTGACGCCCTCGATGTCGATGCCTTCGATCTGTGTGGCGAACTCGCCGCCGGCATCGTTCCAGAAGACCAAGGCATGGCCCTCTTGAAACAGACGCGTCAACGCTGCGAGGAAGACAGGCGCACTACTCATCGCTGCCGCCCGTGATGGCCTTGGATTCCGCGACCAGGTCGCCGAACTTGGCGTAGTTCACCTTCACGCCGTCGTCGAGGTCCAGCGTGATGCGCATGTCGGCGTAGTGGCGCACCTTCTCGTCGTAGGCCAGCAGTTCGATCTGCTTCTTCTTCAGCAACTCGATCTTTTTCTGCACCTTGGTACGGGCCGCTGCCGACGAGGCCGTTGCCAGGTCCTCCTCCAGCATCTCTAGCCTGGAAACCATCTTGCCGATAAGCGGCACCACATACCCAGTACGCAGGCGAGCTAGGGTGCCCTCGGCGTAGCGATGTAGGTAGATCAGGGCTTGGAACGCGCCTTGTTTGCCGCTGGAGAAGAGCCAGTAGATCGGGCGCTTCTTGTAGGCCTGCAGGTGATCCTTGAAGAACTTGTCGGTTAGGTAGCGGCGGATCGTGTGGTCGGGCGCATCACTGCCTTTGGCACCGAGACTCTCGGCCACCCAGGTCATGTTTTCCTCCAATGTGGCGGCGCCCCAGACCGCGAGAACGAACTCGCGCACGCGGCTAGCGGCGTCGTCCTCAAACCAGCGTTCGTCAGTGAGCGGCAAGATGCCGTCGGCGTCGGCGGGGAACTTTTTCTCATAGCGGCTCGGATCGAACCTAGCACTGCCGGCGTGCGCGTATACCAGTCCCGGTTCGTCCAAGCTGTAGCGGCCCATCATGCAGCCGATGGCGTTTGAAATCAGTCGCTGGCAGTCCTTGTCGCGAGCGGCGCGCACCAAAGTGATTTGAGTGTCGAGAACTGCTGGAGAAAGCTCATCCTGAAGTCCATACGCCTCGATGAAGGACTGATTGTTGGATTCTTCGATCTTTCGGAGGCCTGAAAGTCGCTGAGTACATAGATGCTCCCATCGCGACCATGAGCCAGCAACACTTTCAGAACCTGCACAATCCCACGCCCCGACAATTCCTTGAAAGTCCCACGACTCCTCGCTTGAGTCCCAGTCCGCCTTTGCGATCTGAACAGCCGCTTGTGCGCGCCTCGAAACATCGCTCCTATCAACAGGCGCGATGTAGGGCAAAAGGCCGAAGGGCCCCTCGTGGTAATCCATGGTTTGCGACAGAGCGCCAAAGAATTGCTGTGCAACCTTGGTGTTCCCAAATGCCAACAAGTCATTGATGTCAAATCCACTGCGTGGGAAGCAGACGGCCCCCTTTGATTCAAAAATGAATCCCTCCGGGGAGTAGCGCATTGAGAAGTCACTTGAAGTCAAGGTGGACCACGTGGCGCCGGCTCGACCATAGTATTTCTCATTGCGGATCGACGATCCGGGGTGGGCCCTCAGCTCCTCCCCATTCCTGCGCCAATCAACAACATATTCATTGTTGCCGTACCAGCGCCGATACGAACCACCCTTTTGAATTGGAACCCAGTGGGCAACCGCGCGATCAGGCCCAAGCGGGGTAACTTCCGCAAATGACACCTCGTGCCATCGTCGCAAAAATCTGTCGTTCTCGCCGGTGTCCAGTCCCTTCCGCGGCTCGGATACGGTTTGAATCAAAACCCCGCCCTTCCACGCAGATCGCACTCTGTCGCTAGCCCAGTAAGCCAAGGGATGCCCGGGGACATCGGAAAAGCTCTCTTGATGCCTTACGAAGTCGTCATCCGTTTTGCGATCTAGGAAGACCTGTTGCTTATCTGCGTTCTTGGCCGCGGAATTCAGGTTCACGTAGGAGCCGTGATAGGCCTTCAACTTTGAGTCAAATATTGAGAATGCGCATGCTTGCGCAATCTTCGAGTTCATCTCGGGAAAACTATTGAAACCAACTTGCACTAGCGAGCTTATCGTGGCGCCTTCTAGGATTTGACGCCTAAGTTCTTCGAACGTGGAGATGAACATCCAGCTCTGCATTGTGACGAGTGAAGAAATGCCAAGGCCGTCCTTCGCGAGCCCCATTGATCTGAGGATGAACATCGCAAACAGATCAGCCTTTCCTGGCCCCAAGTGCTGCTCGGCCCAGTCCTTCAGAAAACTCGGTAGGTTCTTTCCCCCCATGTACGGCGGATTCGCAACAACTGCGTCAAACCGGGTACTCAGCACCAAGGTCTGGCGAACTAGCGGTAGCACATCTCTCGCTGCCTGCTGTGCATACAGGTCGCCATTCAGAAGCGCCGTTTGCAGACCTGCGGTTACCTCTGACAATTGCCCGACTAGCGCTGGCGGGACTTCGATCAGCGAGCCGAATGTCTTGGCGTTCTCGAAGGTCTCAAGCATCATCTTGAGCAACGGGCGCGAGAGTCCGAAAGGCGTAAGGGAACGGCCCAATTCATCCAGTTCGAGTCCTTTGCTCTCCTGCAGGCTCAAGACATTGACCTTGGGCGGATCGTCAAAGAGTCGCCGGTCGTCGGCTCGCGCTTTCATCAGCAGGGCGAAGGCGGCAAGTTGGGCGGCCCGGTCGTCGATGTCTAGACCGTAAAGGTTTTTCTCCAGGATCAAGCGCGGAATAGCACGGGGCTGGTAGCCGCGCTCCAGGTAGATGGCCTTCAGCAGGTCATAGGCCACCACCAGGATGTGTCCGCTTCCGCAGGCCGGATCCAGCACTGTGATGGCCTCGGGGTCCAGCGTCTCGCCGTCCTCGCTGATCCGCGCCTGGATCAGCGCATCCAGCTGCGCCTGTACCTCTGATGTCTGCTCCGCCGGATGGATGTAGTACGGCCACATGCTAGCCAGTGTGCTCGTCGGGTTGGCCATCAGCCACAGGCGGCCGACGCTGTTCTGCACCAGGTACTGCACGATCCAGTTGGGCGTGAACAACTGGGTGGCGGCGGGGATGTCCTCGCTCTTCACCACCTTGCCGATGACCTGGTCCTTCTTCTCGCTGATGTAGAACTGGTACAGCCAGCCGATGACCTCGATCTCTTGCCAATCTTCCTCGGGCACCGACTCGACCAGCTTCGCCACGATGGAATCCGTGCGCAGGAGGTTCTCTGGCAACAGCAGTTCGGTCTCGTCGTCGATGCGCTCGAACAGGAAGGGCATCACCCGCGACAGCTCATTGCACTGGGCCACCAGCAGCAACTTGTAGAGTTCGTTGTCCTGGTTGCCGGCCAACTGCATCTCGCGCGCACGGTCTGCGTTCAGGCCCGGCAGCGTCAGCTCGCTGGCATGGCGCAAGATCTCCGGCAGGCCACCATCACGGCTGGACAGCACGCGCCAGCCGTGGCCCAGGTAGTCGTGGATCTCCATATAGCGCAGCGCGGCGAAGCGGTTGAACCAGGTGTAGGCCACCTCGTCCATGGTCTGCTCGAAGCCATGCCGCTTGATGCGGGTGACGAGTTCATCGCACTGCCCGGCCACCTTTGCGGGCCACTCCCGCCCGTCGATGATGGCAACATCGCCACGCAGCTGGGCGGGCACGGTGCCAGCGGCTGAGATGCCAAGCACGTTGGCGCGCTCGGTCACCGCCTTGATGAAGTCCAGCCGCGCCTTGGGCGCGTAGCTCTTGAGGTTGGCCTTGTTCACGTCTGTCCCTGGCTGTCGTTCTTGTCGTGCCTACTGGATGCGGGCACGGTGACCCGAAGCGATGGCCGCCATCAGCTCGGCACGGAGCTTGGCCACGTAGTCGTCAACCTCCTGTTCGGTTTCCAAGTAGGTCTTGGCGCCCAGGTCTGCGATGCGAACCACGCGGATCGGCTTGGCGGCGGGCGGCGCGGGTG